>NZ_JASCOP010000116.1:0-12688 GCF_029959395.1 Stenotrophomonas sp. PS02300 | reverse complement strand
GCAGCACGTCAGCGGCGACCTGCGCCTGCCGCCGACCGCCGGCCGCCTGCGTTCGCGCCTGCACCAGCTGGAAGTGGTGCGCGGCGAACGCAGCGACGAGGACGGCTGGCTGCTGCAGGTCGAGATCCCGATCGCCGAAGCGGAGAAGCTGGCCGCCGCCGACGACGGTGCCCCGATCCGTGCACTGCTTCCGGAAAAACTGCCCGAATGGTGAGTCCGTGACTGTCCCCACCGATGCCGAACTCGGCGACCTTGCCCGTGACGTTGGCCAGCGACTGCAAGCGGCTGCGCTGCAGCTGGTCACCGCCGAAAGCTGCAGCGGCGGCTGGATCGCCAAAGCGATGACCGATATCGCCGGTTCGTCGGCGTTCTTCGACTGCGGCATGGTGGTGTACAGCTACGAGGCCAAGCAGCGCCTGCTCGGCGTGCGCGCACAGACGCTGGAGCAGTTCGGCGCGGTCAGCCGCGAAACCGTGCTGGAAATGGTGTCCGGCGCGCTGGTCAACTCCGGTGCCGGCATGGCCGTGGCCGTGACCGGCATCGCCGGCCCCGGTGGCGGCAGCCCGGACAAGCCGGTGGGCAGCGTCTGGATCGGCTGGAAGCAGCGCGGTGGCTATGCCCGCGCGCAGCTGTTCCAGTTCGAGGGCGACCGCGAAGCCATCCGCCGGCAGACCGTGCAGCAGGCGCTGACGGGAATTTTCCCGGCGCTGTGACATCCTGAGCCCTGCTGTCGAACGAGGGTGCACCGATGTGGGAAACGCTGGGAACCGTCCGTGACCTGGGGCGCCTGCAGGAAATCGCCTCGGTCCTGATCCGCTATGGCTTCGGCGACCTGGTGCGCCGCATCGGGCTGGCCGACGTGCTCGAACGCGCCGGTCGGCTGCTGCACTGGAACGATACCCAGCAGATCCTGCGCATGACCGCCCCGGTGCGGGTGCGCCGGGCGATGGAAGAGCTCGGCCCCACCTTCGTCAAGCTCGGCCAGGTGCTGGCCACCCGCGTGGACCTGTTCCCGCCGGACTGGATCGCCGAATTCTCCGAACTGCAGAACGCGGTGCCGGCGCTGCCCTATGCGCAGGTACGCGAGCAGCTGGAAGCCGACCTGGGGGCACCGGCCACCGACGTGTTCGCCTGGCTCGATGAAACCCCGCTGGCGGCGGCTTCGCTGGCCCAGGCCCACCGCGCCACCCTGCACGATGGCAGCGAGGTGGTGCTGAAGATCCGCCGCCCCGGCATCCGCGAGGTGATCGAAGCCGACCTGCGCCTGCTCGCGCGGCTGGCTGAAATCGTCGAAGCGCGCCTGCCGGACATGCGCCGCTACCGGCCGGCCGAAGTGGTGCAGCAGTTCCAGGTGTCGCTGCGGCGCGAGCTGGACTTCGCCGCCGAGTGCCGCAATGCCGAGCGCATCGCGCGCAACTTCGCGGGGCGCACTGACATCCTGATTCCCAAGGTGCACTGGCAGTGGACCTGCGAGAGCCTCAACGTGCAGGACTTCGTGGACGGCATCCCCGGTCGCGACCTCGCCGGGGTGGATGCGGCCGGGCTTGACCGGGTCCGGCTCGCGCGTACCGGCGCCCGCATCGTGCTCAAGATGGTGCTCGAGGACGGCTGCTTCCACGCCGACCCGCACCCGGGCAACATCATCTACCTGCGCGACGGAAGGATCGGCGTGATCGATTTCGGCATGGTCGGCGCGATCTCCGAACAGCGCCGCTTCCAGGTCGCGCAGCTGCTGCACGGGCTGGTCAGCCAGGAGCCGGAGTCGGTCACCGACGTGCTGCTGGACTGGTCCGGCGGCGTGGACGTGGACGAATCGCGGCTGCAGCAGGACATCAGCACCTTCGTCGACCAGTACCGGGGCGTGCCGCTGAAGGACCTGCACATGGGCCTGATGCTGGGCAACATCACCCAGCTGCTGCGCCAGTACGCGCTGACCCTGCCGGCCGACCTGGCACTGATGATCAAGACCTTCCTGACCCTGGAAGGGATGGGCCGCCAGCTCGACCCGCAGTTCGACATGGCCACCGCCGCGCGCCCGTTCCTGGAGCGGGTGATGTGGCAGCGGTTCGCGCCGTCGGCCCTGCTCAAGCGCGGCAAGCGCAGCGTGGCCGGGCTGCTGGACCTGGCCGGCGACCTGCCGCGCGATGTGCGCCAGCTGGTGCAGATGGCACGGCGGGGGCGGTTGCAGTTGAAGGTCGAGACCACGGCATTGCAGGGGTTCGGGGAGCAGGTCAACCGGGCGGCGAACCGGCTGGTGGTGGGGATCGTCACTGCCGCGTTGATCATCGGGTCGTCGATCGTGATGCACAGCGTGGGTGGGCTGTCGAGCCGCTGGCTGCTGGCGCTGGGCGTGGCGGGGTTCGTGGGGGCGGGGTTCTGCGGGGTCTGGATCCTGTTTTCGATCTGGCGGTCGGGGCGGAATCCTTGATGGGCCCTATGGCCTTTTTCTGATCGGGGCTTGCGTGGGTCGGGTGTTAGTAGTAATACTACTAACCATGGACCTTACCGATACCCAGCAGGCGATCCTGCAGTTGATCGCCGAGCGCATCGAGACCGACGGCGCGCCGCCGTCGCAGACGGAAATCGCCCGTGCGTTCGGCTTCAAGGGCGTTCGGGCCGCGCAGTACCACCTGGAAGCGCTGGAACAGGCCGGGGCGATCCGTCGCATTCCCGGCCAGGCCCGCGGCATCCGGTTGGTGCAGGCGCCGCCGCTGCAGGACGGCTTGCCCGCCTCGCTGGCGGCGGCCGCGCTGCCGGACCACGTGCTGCGCCTGCCGGTGCTGGGCCGGGTCGCGGCCGGCCTGCCGATCGGCGCGGACATCGGCTCGGACGATTTCGTGGTGCTGGACCGGGTGTTCTTCTCGCCCGCACCGGACTACCTGCTGAAGGTCCAGGGTGATTCGATGATCGACGAGGGCATCTTCGATGGCGACCTGATCGGCGTGCACCGCACCCGCGACGCCCGCTCGGGCCAGATCGTGGTGGCGCGCATCGATGACGAGATCACCGTCAAGCTGCTGAAGATGGGCAAGGACCGGATCCGGCTGCTGCCGCGCAATCCCGATTACAAGCCGATCGAAGTCCTGCCGGACCAGGACTTCGCCATCGAAGGGCTCTATTGCGGGCTGCTGCGCCCGAACCGCTGATTTCTTCAACGCACGACATGCACGGTCTTTTGTGGCGATTCTCTGGTTTGGCTGAGGTTGGTACGGATGTCCGATAATTTTTTTCCGAACGCCGGGCAGAATCTCAGCCTGTGCGATACGCCAACCTTAAAGTGACCCCGTGGCCAAGAAGACCTCCAAAGACACCCCCTCCAACGACATGACCCCTGCAAGGACCAATCCGATGGACGAGAACAAAAAGCGTGCCCTGACCGCCGCCCTGAGTCAGATCGAAAAGCAGTTCGGCAAGGGGTCGGTCATGCGCATGGGCGACCGCGTCATCGAGGCCGTCGAGATCATCCCGACCGGTTCGCTGATGCTGGACATCGCGCTCGGCATCGGCGGTCTGCCGAAGGGGCGCGTCGTGGAGATCTACGGTCCGGAATCCTCGGGCAAGACCACCCTGACCCTGCAGGCGATTGCCGAATGCCAGAAGAAGGGCGGTACCGCCGCCTTCATCGACGCCGAGCACGCCCTGGACCCGATCTACGCCGCCAAGCTGGGCGTGAACGTGGACGACCTGCTGCTGTCCCAGCCGGACACCGGCGAGCAGGCGCTGGAAATCGCCGACATGCTGGTCCGTTCGGGCTCGGTGGACATCGTGGTGGTCGACTCGGTCGCCGCGCTGACCCCCAAGGCCGAAATCGAAGGCGAAATGGGCGACCAGCTGCCGGGCCTGCAGGCCCGCCTGATGAGCCAGGCGCTGCGCAAGCTGACCGGCAACATCAAGCGGTCCAACACCCTGGTGGTGTTCATCAACCAGCTGCGCCACAAGATCGGCGTGATGATGCCCGGCCAGAGCCCGGAAGTGACCACCGGCGGCAACGCCCTGAAGTTCTACGCCTCGGTCCGCCTGGATATCCGCCGCATCGGCGCGATCAAGAAGGGCGACGAGATCATCGGCAACCAGACCAAGATCAAGGTGGTCAAGAACAAGCTGGCGCCCCCGTTCAAGCAGGTCATCACCGAGATCCTGTACGGCGAAGGCATCAGCCGCGAAGGCGAACTGATCGACATGGGCGTGGAAGCCAAGCTGGTCGAGAAGGCCGGCGCCTGGTACAGCTACGGCGAAGAGCGCATCGGCCAGGGCAAGGACAATGCCCGCGGTTACCTGCGCGACAACCCGCAGGTGGCCCAGCGCCTGGAAGCCGAGCTGCGTGAGAAGTTCCAGCCGGCCGAAGCCGCCCGTGAGGGTGGCGACGACGAAGGCGACGACGCCGAGTAAGTTTCCCGCGGGGCAGGGCAGCGCCGTCAGTGACGCTCGCCCTGTCCCGGGGTTTACGTTTTACGAGATCCCGCATGCACGACCCAGACGCCCCGGCACCCGGCCGCAAGCGCCGCGTCCGTGAACAGACCCCGGTCCAGCGGGCGCTTGGGCTGCTGGTACGCCGTGAGCATTCGCGCAAGGAGCTGACCCGCAAGCTCACCGCCCGCGGCATCGAGAGCGAGGCGGCCACCGCCGCGGTGGATAAGCTCACCGAGGCCGGCTGGCAGGACGACACCCGGTTTGCCGAGAACCTGGTCCGGATCCGCGCCAACACGGGCTATGGCCCGATCCACATCCGCGCCGAACTGGGCACCCACGGGCTGGACAGCGAGCAGATTGCCGCTGCCATGGACACCTTCGAAGGCGACTGGACCGAGAATGCCCGGGACCTGGTCTGCCGCCGGTTTGGCGAGGCCGGCCCGCAGGAGCTGCCCCAGCGCCGCAAAGCCGCCGATCTGCTGGCCCGCCGTGGGTTCGATGGCGACAGCATCCGCCGGGCGACCCGATTCGATCCTGAAGATTAAGCAGGGACACGCCCCGCGTGTCCGTAAGGCCCGGGCCTGATACCCTTTATGGTTTCGGCGGTCCTGCAATCGACACCCGGCCATTGGGGCTGCGTGCGAGGGACTGACCGGCCCGCAGACAGCCAGCCCCCCATGACCGAATCCGCCAAGTTCACCACCTCCCAGATCCGCAGCGACTTCCTTGAGTTCTTCAAGGGCAAGGGCCACACCATCGTGCCGTCGGCACCGCTGGTTCCGGGCAACGATCCGACCCTGTTGTTCACCAACTCCGGCATGGTGCAGTTCAAGGACGTGTTCCTTGGCGCCGAGAAGCGCAGCTACGTGCGCGCGGCGGACGTGCAGCGCTGCCTGCGTGCCGGCGGCAAGCACAACGACCTGGACCAGGTCGGCTACACCGCGCGCCACCACACCTTCTTCGAAATGCTGGGCAACTGGTCGTTCGGCGATTACTTCAAGAAGGACGCCATCGCCTGGGCCTGGGAGCTGCTGACCCAGGTCTGGAAGCTGCCGGCCGACCGCCTGCTGGTCACCGTCTACCAGACCGACGACGAGGCCTACGCGCTGTGGCGCGACATGGTCGGCATTCCCGAAGAACGCATCGTGCGCATCGGCGACAACAAGGGCGCCCCGTTTGCCTCGGACAACTTCTGGCAGATGGCCGACACCGGCCCGTGCGGCCCGTGCACCGAAATCTTCTACGACCATGGCGCGCACATCGCCGGTGGCCCGCCGGGCTCGCCGGACGAAGATGGCGACCGTTACATCGAAATCTGGAACCTGGTGTTCATGCAGTTCGACCGCCAGCCCGATGGCACCCTGGTGCCACTGCCGGCCCCGTGCGTGGACACCGGCATGGGCCTGGAGCGCCTGGCGGCGATCCTGCAGCACGTGCACACCAACTATGAAATCGACCTGTTCCAGGCGTTGATCCGCAAGGCCAGCGAGCTGACCGGCATGGCCGACCTGGAGAACAAGTCGCTGCGCGTGATCGCCGATCACATCCGCGCCTGTTCGTTCCTGGTGGTCGATGGCGTGCTGCCGTCCAACGAAGGCCGTGGCTACGTGCTGCGCCGGATCATCCGCCGCGCCTTGCGCCACGGCTGGATGCTGGGCGTGCGCCAGCCGTTCTTCAGCAAGCTGGTGCCGACCCTGGTCGAGCAGATGGGCGAGGCCTACCCGGACCTGCCGGCGCAGGCCGACACCGTGGTGCGCGCACTGCAGGCCGAGGAAGAGCGCTTCGCGCAGACGCTCGACTCGGGCATGAAGATCTTCGACGACGTCGCCGCGCAGGTGACCAACGGCGTGATCCCCGGCGTGGATGCGTTCCGCCTGTATGACACCTATGGCTTCCCGCTGGATCTCACCCAGGACATCGCGCGCGAGCGCGACCTGGTCGTGGACATCGACGGTTTCGATGCCGCGATGAAGGAGCAGCGCGACAGTGGCCGCAGGGCAGGCAAGGGTGGCGCCGCCGTGGTGCTGTCGGCCGAGCTGGTGGCTACCCTCAAGCCGACCGTGTTCCTGGGCTACGACCGCCTGCAGGCCGACGGCCTGACCGTGGTGGCCCTGCTCAAGGATGGCCGCCCGGTGGACAGCGTGCAGGCCGGGGACGAGGTGATCGTGCTGACCGACCAGACCCCGTTCTACGCCGAATCCGGCGGCCAGGTCGGCGATACCGGCACGCTGTCCGGCAACGGTGTGCAACTGCAGGTGAGCGATACCCAGAAGTTCGCTGGCCAGTACCACGGTCACGTAGGCCAGGTCGCCAACGGCAGCCTGAAGGTGGGCGATGTGCTCAGCGGCCAGGTCGATGGCCAGCGCCGCGGCGCCACCATCCTCAACCACTCCGCCACCCACCTGCTGCACGCCGCGCTGCGTGAAGTGCTGGGCACGCACGTGCACCAGAAGGGTTCGCTGGTCGCGCCCGACCGCCTGCGTTTCGACTTCTCGCACTTCGAGCCGATCAGTGCGCAGGACCTGGCGCTGATCGAGCGCAAGGTCAACGAACAGGTGCGCATCAACAACGCCGTCGAAGTACGCAACATGGCCATGCAGGAAGCGCTCGACTTCGGCGCGATGGCGCTGTTCGGCGAGAAGTACGGCGAGAACGTGCGCGTGCTGAAGATGGGCGATTACTCCACCGAACTGTGTGGTGGCACGCACGTGTCGCGCACGGGTGACATCGGCCTGTTCAAGATCACCTCCGAAGGCGGCATCCAGTCCGGTGTGCGTCGTATCGAAGCGGTGACCGGGCAGGGCGCGCTCGACCACGTGGCCCACGAAGAAGCGCAGCTGGCCGAAGCCGGCGCGCTGCTGGGCGGCAATGCCGGCGAGGTGGTCGACAAGATCCGCCAGCTCACCGAGCGCCAGAAGAAGCTGGAACGCGAACTGGACGCGCTGAAGGCCAAGCAGGCCGCCGGCGCGACCGCCGACCTCGGTGCTGGCGCAGTTGAGGTCAATGGCGTCAAGATCCTGGCCGCGCGCCTGGAAGGTTTCGATGCCAAGGCACTGCGTGAAGCGATCGACCGCCTCAAGCAGCAGCTGGGCGATGCGGTGATCGTGCTGGCCGGTACCCAGGACGGCAAGGCAGCACTGGTGGCCGGCGTGAACGGCAGCGCAACGGGCAAGGTAAAGGCCGGGGAACTGTTGTCCCACATCGCCGGTCAGATCGGGGGCAAGGGCGGCGGCCGCCCGGACCTCGCCCAGGGTGGTGGTGAGGACGGGCCCGCCCTTGCTTCCGCACTGGCTGCCGTCGTCGACTGGGTCACCCCTCGTATCTGAACGCCTGAATCCTCCTGCTCCTTGATGGGGCGGGAGAGCTGACGGTACTATGGCTAATCTTTTCCCTTTGTCGTGTGGCGTTCCTTGGCTGGGCGCCGAGCCGGTCGGGAAAATCCACCGGTTCCCTGGAGACTTGCAAAAATGTTGATCCTGACTCGCCGTGTCGGCGAAACCCTGATGATCGGTGACTCGGTCAGCGTGACCGTGCTCGGCGTCAAGGGCAACCAGGTGCGTATCGGTATCACCGCCCCGAAGGACGTGGCCGTGCACCGCGAAGAGATTTACCAGCGTATCCAGCGAGGCGATGAGCCGAATGCATCGGGAAGTGAAAATTCTTCCGATTAAGGCTTTACCTCGGGGTGTGAAAAACGTTATTCTTCGCGCCCCCGCTGAGAAGAAACACCGCAGCGACGGAACCAGAATACTGGAGCGGTGCCCGAGTGGCTGAAGGGGCTCCCCTGCTAAGGGAGTATACGGCCAAAAACTGTATCGAGGGTTCGAATCCCTCCCGCTCCGCCAGTAATAGAAAAGGCCTTCGTACGCGAGTACGAAGGCCTTTTTCTTTGTGCGCTGTTGCCGCTGCGTTGACGCGATGCCCGCACGCTGTGCACCGGCAACCTGCGAGGGTGGACGCTCCCCCGCACCAGGAGTCGTCGTGAACGCACCTCGCCCTTCCCGTTCCACTGCCGACGCCAACACGCGCCAACGCTACCGCCCGCAGACGCGACTGGGCCTGGGCGGCGTGGCCATCGGCAACGGCTTTGCCCCCGCCAGTGACGAACAGAGCGAAGAGACGCTGGCGGCCGCCTACGCCGCTGGAGTGCGCTACTTCGATACATCGCCCTGGTATGGGCTTGGGCTGAGCGAACGTCGCTACGGCCACCACCTGCACAACCACCCGGCGTGCGGGTACACGTTGTCCTCGAAGGTGGGGCGCCTGCTCACCGCTACCGCCGGCGAACTGCAGGACACGATGTGGAAGGATCCATCGCCGTTCCACTACCGCTACGACTACTCGGCCGACGGCGTGCGCCGTTCGGTGGAAGACAGTCTCAACCGCATGGGCGTGGCCCAGCTGGACGTGGTGTTCATCCATGACCTCTCGCCCGACAACGAGAAGGACCTCGGCATGCCGTGGGAACAGCGCTTCGCGGAAGCGGTAAAGGGCGCGATGCCGGCGCTGACCAGGATGCGGGAGGAAGGCCTGATCAAGGCCTGGGGCTTTGGCGTGAATCGCCCGGAGCCGGCGCTGCGCGCGATCGAAGAGGCCGATCCGGACATCTTCCTGCTCGCCTGCCAGTACTCGCTGCTGGACCATGAGGAGGCGTTGCACGACACCTTCCCGGCCATCGCGCGGCATGGTGCGTCGGTGGTGGTCGGCGCACCGCTGCTGGCCGGCTACCTGGCCGGCCGCGACCGCTATCTCTACGACGGCACGGTGCCGCAATGGGCGCCGAAGAAACGCGCGGCGGTGCAGGCGATCTGCGACCGCCACGGGGTAGACCTGCGCACGGTGGCGCTGCAGTTCGCGGATGCGCCGGAGGTCGTGTCCGCCGTGATTCCGGGTGCACGCACCCCCGAACAGGTGCAGGCCAACGTGGCGTCCATGTCGGTGGCGATTCCGCCCGTGCTCTGGGCAGAGTTGAAGCAGGCGAAGCTGATTGCCGACGACGCTCCGGTGCCCGCGGCCTGATCCCAGGCACGACAACGCCCCGATCAGCTCGGGGCGTTCTCTTCAGCGGCGTCGGTTACAGCGGCAGGTCGAACACCAGCACTTCGGCATCGCTGGCGTTCTCCAGCGTCACCTGGGCCTCGTCGGTGATCTGCAGCGCATCGCCGGTGTCCAAGGTGATGCCGTTGACCTGCAGCTGGCCACGGGCCACCTGCACGTACGCACCGCGGCGCGGGGCCAGGGCCAGATGGGCGCGCTCGTCGCCGTCCAGGATCGTGGCGTAGATGTTGGTGTCCTGGTGGATCAGCAGCGAACCGTCACGGCCGTCCTTGGAGGCGATCAGGCGCAGCTGGCCGCGCTTGGCCTCCGGGGCGAAGTGCGTCTCCTGGTAGCTGGGGGTGATGTTCTCGGCATCCGGGAACAGCCAGATCTGCAGGAAGTGGACGGTCTCGTCGGCCGAATGGTTGAACTCGCTGTGGCTGACCCCGCTGCCGGCGCTCATGCGCTGCACGTCGCCGTAGCGCAGCACCGAGCCGGTGCCCATCGAGTCCTTGTGCTCCAGCGCGCCGCCGAGCACGTAGGAGACGATCTCCATGTTGCTGTGGCTGTGGGTGCCGAAGCCCTGGCCGCCGATCACCTTGTCTTCGTTGATCACGCGCAGCGGGCCGAAGCTGGTGTAACGCGGGTCGTAGTAGCTGGCGAAGGAGAAGGTGTGCTGGGAGTTCAGCCAGCCATGGTTGGCCTGGCCACGGGTTGCGCTCTTGCGGATCTGCAGCATGATGTTCTCCTCGGGTGTTCGATGGTTTCGATGGCGGTCCGGGGCGGTGTGTGCTGCCCCTTTCCTGTTGGCGCCAGTATCCGCTTGCACCCGTCGCTTGAAAAACGGATAGTTTTGCAAGCCATCATCGAAAAATTCGAATGCTCAAGCTCAGCCTCGACGCCCTGCAGATCCTGGATGCCATCGACCGCCGTGGCTCGTTCGCCTCGGCGGGCAAGGAGCTGCACAAGGTGCCTTCGACCATCTCCTACACGGTGTCCAAGCTGGAACAGGACCTGGGCGTGCAGCTGTTCGACCGGATCGGCCCGCGCGCGCACCTCACCGAGGCCGGGGTGGCGTTGCTGGACGAGGGCCGGCACCTGCTGCGCGCGGCGCGCGAACTGGAAATGCGGGTGCGCCGGGTGGCGTCGGGCTGGGAGGCCGAGCTGACCGTGGCGGTGGATTCGTTGTTCCAGCCGGCGCTGCTGGCCGAGGATGTGCGCGCGTTCAGTGCGGTGGCCGAGCAGACCCGGATCCGGCTGATCAGCGAAGCGCTGTCGGGCACCTGGGAGGCCCTGCTGGACCGGCGCGCGGACCTGCTGGTAGGTGCGGCCGGGGAGGGGCCCAGTGGCGGCGGCTACGTGGTCGAACCGCTGGGCGTGGTCCGGTTCGTGTTCGCGGTGGCGCCCGGGCACCCGTTGGCGGCGCTGCCGGAACCGCTCGGGCGTGAGCAGCTGGCCGCGCACTGCGCCATCGCGGTGGCCGATTCGGCGCGGCGGCTGCTGCCGCGCACGGTCGGCCTGCTGATGGGCCAGGAGACGGTGACCGTGCCCGATACGGTCAGCAAGTTCCGCCTGCAGTGCGCGGGGCTGGGCTTCGGCTTCCTGCCCGAGCCGTATGTGCAGGCGGCGGTGGCGCAGGGGCGGCTGGTGGTGCGGCAGGTGGAGGAGCCCAAGCCGGACGAGACCTTCTGGCTGGCCTGGCGCACCGGGGAGGAGGGTGCTGCGCTGCGCTGGTGGCGCGAGCGGATGCGCCAGCCGGGGCTGATGGAGGGGTGGTGGGGGCAGATGCGCGAATGGCTGTGACGCCGGATGGCTGAATGAATGCCGTCCTGTCATCGATTGGTCATCTGGTTGCGGTAGAGCGCCGTCGGCGCGGTCGATAACCTGCGCGGCTCAATCTGACTCTCTGCGCCCATGAAACGCCTGCTGCTGCTCTTGCTGGCCGGGGCCGGCCTGTGGCTGGCTGCGTGCTCATCGCTCAATTCCTCTGCCGCGTCCACCTCGCTCAGCGATCGGCTGGTCGCGCCCGGTGGGGTGTCCACGCTGCTCGATACCGCCCGCATCAGCGAAGCGGTGGCGGCGGTGCCCAACCGGCATGGCTTCGTGACCGGTCGGGCCGGGGTGCCGCTGTTCTGGCGGGCGTTCGATCCGGGCCGCTACGGCCTGCGTTACCAGTACCTGGCGCAGCACCATGAGAACGGCGAGCCGTTGAACACGGGCCTGCAGCTGGCCCTGCCGCACCCGTTCAAGCCGCAGGCCCCGCGCGGCACCGTGGTGCTGCTGCACGGCTGGATGATGAACGGCGATTCGATGCTGCCGTGGTCGCTGCAGCTGGCCGAATCGGGCTACCGGGTCATCACCATCGACCTGCGCAACCACGGCCAATCCGGGGCGGGGCCGTCGGGTTACGGCACGTTTGAATCCGACGATGTGGTCGATGTGATCGATACGCTGCAGCAGCGCGGTGAAGTGGTCGGGCCGCTGTACCTGTTCGGCGTGTCCTACGGCGCGGCCACCGCGCTGTTCACCGCGGACAAGCTGGGCGACCGGGTCACCGGTGTGGTGGCGATGGAATCGTTCGCCAATGCCGGCGAGGCGATCCGCAGCATGATCCCGCACCTGATGTCGCTGCAGCCCACCGCGTGGAAGGCGCAGGCGATGGCCGCCTACGGGCGCTGGCGCTATGGCGGGCAGGACATCAACGCGGTGATCGCCGCCGCCAGCCAGCGCCTGGACCTGGACCTGGACACGGTGGACGTGACCCGTGCGCTGGCCGATACGCGCGCCTGCGTGCTGCTGCTGCACGGCCAGGACGATGCACACGTGCGGGTGGACCAGGGGCGTGCGCTGGCCGCCGCCAGCCCGCGCGTGCATTACATCGAGATGCGCGGCGAAGACCACATCACCCTGCCGTTGCGGCTGGACCTGCTGGGTGGCGTGGTCGATGACTGGCTGGCGCATGACGACCATGCCGGTGGCAGCTGCCCGGCGCCGGAGATCCCGCGCGAAGCGGACCGGATGGCCATGTCGGCGGTACGCGTCGGCGACCCGGCACGGTCGTGAACGCACCAACAAAAAAGGCAGCCCGTGGCTGCCTTTTTTCGTCTTCGATGCAATGGTGCGCCCGGAGAGATTCGAACTCCCGACCGCCTGGTTCGTAGCCAGGTACTCTATCCAACTGAGCTACGGGCGCGCTTGCATTGTCTGGTTGTTGCCGCGATGTAATGGTGCGCCCGGAGAG
>NZ_JASCOP010000115.1:0-13106 GCF_029959395.1 Stenotrophomonas sp. PS02300 | reverse complement strand
GGGTACGGGGGCTTTGCGAAACATGGATGTTTCGCAAGAGCCCCCAAGGATGGGTTCACGGCGCCCCCCGTACCCCCGCACCCGCCGGCCCTGCCTGGAAATGCGCAGGCAATAGGCTGTTCGCAGAAAACCAACAGCAGCCGGGCAGAGCCCGGCGCCACGGAATTTGTCGACCGGCGGCATTAAAAAACCCGCCGAAGCGGGTTTTTACTTGCTGCCGCCAGCGACAGTCCCGGCGGCGTCTATTTCGGCTTGGGCTTTGGCTGCGTACAGCGTGCCCGGTGGCGGCTGGCGGCTGAAGAACGTATGCACGCCATCCAGCACCGCACCGGCGATCTGGCGCTGGTAGGCCGGATCCATCAGGCGGCGCTCTTCATCCGGATTGGAGATGAAGGCCGTTTCCACCAGCATCGCCGGCATGTCCGAGGTGCGCAGCACCGCGAAGTTGGCGCGTTCGATGTTCGGCTTGTGGTTCTTGCCGATCCGCTTCAGCCCGCCCAGCACATGCCCGGCCGCATCTTCAGAAGCCTTCATGTAGCCGCTCTGGGCCAGGTCCAGCAACACGTTGGCCAGCGTGCCCTCGGTCTGCTGCAGGCGCACGCCACCGACCAGGTCGGCCGCGTTTTCCTTGTCCGCCAGCCACCGCGCACGCTGCGACGACGCGCCCTTGGTCGACAGCACGTACACCGACGAGCCCGTGGCCGCGCGGTTTTCCGCCGCATCGGCGTGGATCGAAATGAAGATGTCCGCCTTGGCCGAACGTGCCTTCTGCGCGCGCATCGGCAGCGGAATGAACACGTCCGTATCGCGGGTCAGGAACGCCTTCAGGCCCGGCGTTGCATTGACCTGGCGCGCCAGCTCACGTGCGACCGCCAGGGTGATGTCTTTTTCGCGCTTGCCGGTCGGCCCGACCGCGCCAGGATCCTGGCCGCCGTGGCCCGGATCGATCGCCACCACCAGCGGGCGCATGCCCGACTGCATCTTGATCCGCGAGGCATCGCTGGGCATCACCGGGCGCGGCGGCTGCGCCGGCACCACGGTGGTCGGCACCGGCGCCGGCACGCTGGCCGTGGTCGGCTGGCCGGCCAGGATGGCCGCAGGCGACGCCGAATTGCTGGCGGCGTTGGCCGTACCGGCCGCCGCCACGTTGACCGTGGTCGCCGTCGGCGCGGCCGGCGTCGGCACTGGCGTGGCAGCGCTGGCGCTGGCCTGCTGGCGCACCGACGCGGTCAGCAGCGCGGTCGCACGCGCCGCGTCATTGCGCGCCTGCGCGGCTTCCGCCGGCGTCGGCGGCAGGGTCTGGGTGGTTGCGGCAGCCGGCGCAGGCGTCGGCTGTGCGGCCACCGGAGTTGGCGCGGGCGCGGCAGTGGTCGGTGCAGGTGTCGCCGGCGCACTGGCCACGCTGGCCGGCGCATCGCCCGGCCATTCGATCACCAGCCGCGAATCCTCGCCCTGCTTGACCAGCTGCGGCTTGAACGGCGCCACCGACTCGGCCAGGTCGAACACCACCCGGAACGTGCCAGGCACCGGCTGCCCGGTGCGCACCGCCGTCACCACGCCCTTGGGCGTGGGCAGCTTGAGGTTGCGCACCGCGCTGGAATCCGGGAAATCGACCACCAACCGGTTCGGGCCGGCCAGGGTCAGGGTCTTGTAACCGCCGCTGCCGGACAGCGCGATCTCCGCGCGGGTGCCGGTGGAACCGGTCTCCAGGGCCACCTGGCGGACCTCGCCCGCCCACGACATCGCGCTCGCCAGACAGAGTCCGACGGCGGCGCAGATGGCAGTGAATGGCTTCCCCATTGGCATGGGTACGGATTCAATCACTGCGCTGAATGAAAAGCAACACCTTTTCCCTTAATAATCCGTAACCTGGGGGTGTTTCCTAGTGTCAGCCCACAGAAAGGGCCTGCAAGTCGCCCCCCTGCGGGAGCCGATCCAGCCATTCATGTCCCGCCGCGCTGGCCGCGCTGAGGCGGGCACGCCGGCCCTGCCCCTCGATCTCCAGCGCCACGATCAGGTCGGTGGGCGGCAGTGCGCCGGCCCCGCGCTCGGGCCATTCCACCAGCCACAACGAGGCGCTGCCCTCGTCCAGGCCGAGGAAATCCAGCTCTTCGGCCTGCCCGATCCGGTACAGGTCCAGGTGCCAGGCTTCATGACCGTCGCCCAGCGGGTAGCGCTCCACCAGCGTGTAGGTGGGGCTGCGGATGCCGCCCTGCACGCCCAGCGCGCGCAGCAGTGCGCGCGCCAACGTGGACTTGCCGGCGCCCAGGTCGCCCTGCAGCTGCACCACCGCGTGCGGGGGCCGGGTGGCCGCCAGCCATTGCCCGAGCAGGTCGGTGTCCTGCGGTTCGGCCAGGAAGAACTCAATCATGGAAGTCACGGTTCCGGGTTCACCCGCCGGCGCAGCGGCACCAGCAGGTCGGTGGGGAGCAGGCCACGCTGGCCTTCGCTGGCCGCGTCATCACCGGCCAGGCTGTGCAGAAGCGCACCGCTGCTGCCCGCGTCGAAGGCGTCCAGGCCCTGTGCGCGCAGTGCGGCAATGATGCCGGTGAGCAGGTCGCCCATGCCACCCACCGCCATGCCCGGATTGCCGGCGGCAATCACACGTGGGCGCTGGAGCGGTGCGGCCACCACCGTGCCGGCGCCCTTGAGCACCACCACGGCGTTGAAGCGCGCGGCCAACGCCGCAGCGGCGGCGAAGCGGTCGGCCTGTACCTGCGACGTATCGCACCCGAGCAGCCGCGCCGCCTCGCCCGGGTGCGGGGTGAGGATCGCGTCGTGCAGCGGTTGCGGCGTGGCCGCCAGCAGGTTCAGCGCATCGGCATCGATCACCAGCGGCTTGCCGCTGGCCAGCACCTGGCGCCATAGCTCGTGCGCCCAGTCGTCCTGGCCCAGCCCGGGACCTATCGCAATCACCTTGGCGCGCGGGAGCAACGCCTGCAGGTCCTGCGCCTCCTGCACCGGGTGGGCCATGGCTTCGGGCAGGCGCGCCAGCAGCGGTGCGATGTGCTGCGGCTGGGTGGCCACGCTGACCAGCCCTGCGCCGGCGCGCAGCGCCGATTCGGCGGCCAGCATGACCGCGCCGCCACTGCCGGCGTTGCCGCCCACGCACAGCACATGGCCCGATTCGCCTTTGTGCGTATTGGCGCGGCGCGGCGGCAGCTGCGTGGGCAGCCGGGAAGGCAGCCACAGGCACGCTGCCGGGGCGATGCCCGCCTGTGAACCGTCCGGCAGCGACAGCGGCGCCAACCGGCGGCCGCCGATGCATTCCAGTGCATTGCCGGTGTACAGGCCCTGGTGGCGCACGATGAACTGCAGCGTGATCGTGGCGCGCACCGCATCACCGGGCACCGCGCCGGTACGCGCGTCCACGCCACTGGGCACATCCAGCGACAGCACCGGCAGCGCACTGTGGGTGATCGCCGCGATCAGCCGCGCCGCATCGCCGCCCGGTGCGCGGTTCAGGCCGATGCCGAACAGCGCATCGACGACGATGTCAGCGGGAGGCAATTCCTCCGCGAAGAGGATTTCCTGCCCGCCTGCTGCCAGATACGCCGCGCGGGCCCGTTCAGCCAGCTCCGTCCGCGCGCCCGCATCGGCCAGCCGCAGCACCTGCACCCGGCGCCCGGCCTGCTGGGCCAGTCGCGCCAGCACGTAGCCATCGCCGCCGTTGTTGCCTGCGCCGGCCGCCACGCACAGCCGCTGCGCCTGCGGCCAGCGCTCCAGCAGGCACTGCCAGGCGGCCGTGCCGGCCTGCTCCATCAGCCCCGCGCCGCCATCGCCCAGCAGCGCGCTGGCCTGGGCATCGAGACGGCGCGCGGCGGCGACATCGAACAGTTCATCGAGTTCGTGCATGCCGGGATTCTATACTTGCCGCATGTCCGCTGTTCCCCTGCCCGCCCCGCTCGACCTGGCCCGTGCCGCCGAACGGGTGCGCGCGCTTGCGCGCCAGCATGGCTTCCAGCGCTGCGGCGTGTCCGGCATCGACCTGGCCGACGACGAAGCGCACCTGGCCGACTGGCTGGGCCAGGGCCTGTACGGCACGATGGACTGGATGGCGCGCCATGGCACGCTGCGCGCGCGCCCGGCCGAGCTGCTGCCCGGCACCGTGCGGGTGATTTCAGTGGGCATGGATTACGGCCACAAGGACGACACCGAAGCCTGGAAAACGCTGCACGACGGCGACCGCGCCTACGTGGCGCGCTACGCGCTGGGCCGCGATTACCACAAGCTCATGCGCAACCGCCTGCAGAAGTTCGCCGATGCGCTGGCCGCGGAGATCGGCACCTTCGGGTATCGCGTGTTCGTCGATTCGGCCCCGGTGCTGGAGCGTGCGCTGGCGCGCAACGGGGGGCTGGGCTGGATCGGCAAGCACACCTGCCTGATCGACCGCCAGGGCGGCTCGTGGTTCTTCCTGGGCGAGATCTACATCGACCTGCCGTTGCCGGTGGATGCGCCCGCCAGCGCGCACTGCGGCACCTGCACCCGCTGCATCGACGTGTGCCCCACCCAAGCCATCATCGCGCCGCAGCGGCTGGATGCGCGGCGCTGCATTTCCTACCTCACCATCGAACACGATGGCGCTATTCCCGAAGACATGCGCCCGCTGATGGGCAACCGCATCTACGGCTGCGACGACTGCCAGCTGGTGTGCCCCTGGAACAAGTTCGCGCGGCGTACCGATGAGCCGGATTTCCGCGCCCGCAATGCGCTCGACACCGCCACCCTGGGCGATCTGTTCGCGTGGGAGGAAGACGAGTTCCTGCGCCGCACCGAAGGCAGCCCGATCCGCCGCAGCGGGCATGAACGCTGGCTGCGCAACATCGCGGTGGCGCTGGGCAATGCGCCGGGACATCCGGATACGCTGGCCGCGCTGCACGCGCGCGCCGGCCACGACTCCGCGCTGGTACGCGAGCACGTGCAATGGGCGCTGCAGCAGCACGCCCGGCTCGACAACGTCGGCTGAGCGCCGCACACACGCACCTCGCCCCGGCATGCGACCATGGGCGCCCGTTCGTACCGTTTGACCGTCCATGGACCGTAGCGCGCAGATCCTCACGCCCAGCCAGCTCAACATCCTGGCCCGCGACCTGCTGGAAGGCACGTTCCCGATGGTGTGGGTGGAAGCCGAGCTGGGCAGCGTGACCCGCCCGGCCTCGGGCCACATGTACTTCACGTTGAAGGACGCGCGCGCGCAGATCCGCGCGGCATTGTTCAAGCCCAAGAGCCAGTGGCTGAAGTTCGTGCCGCGCGAAGGCATGCGCGTGCTCGCGCGCGGCCGGTTGACCCTGTACGAAGCGCGCGGCGAGTACCAGATGGTGCTCGACCACATGGAAGAAGCCGGCGAAGGCGCGCTGCGCCGTGCCTACGAACAGCTCAAGGCGCGGCTGGAGGCCGAAGGCCTGTTCGCCGCCGAGCGCAAGCGCGCCCTGCCCGCGCATGTGCGCCGGCTGGCGGTGATCACCTCGCCCACCGGCGCTGCCGTACGCGACGTGCTCAGCGTGCTGGCGCGCCGCTTCCCGCTGCTGGAGGTGGACCTGCTGCCCAGCCTGGTGCAGGGCGACAGCGCCGCCGCACAGATCACCGCGCTGCTGCGCAGCGCCGATGCGAGCGGTCGCTACGACGTGATCCTGCTTACCCGCGGCGGCGGTTCGATGGAGGACCTGTGGGCCTTCAACGACGAACAGCTGGCGCGCGCCATCGCTGCCAGCAGCACGCCGGTGGTGTCGGCGGTGGGCCACGAAACCGACTTCAGCCTGGCCGATTTTGCCGCCGACCTGCGCGCGCCCACGCCGTCGGTCGCCGCCGAACTGCTGGTGCCGGACCAGCGCGACCTGCAGCTGCGCCTGCGCCGGTTCGCCGCGCGGCTGGTGCAGCTGCAGCGGCATGGGCTGAGCCAGGCCATGCAGCGTGCGGACCGTGCGCTGCTGCGGCTCAACGCACAGAGCCCGCAGAACCGCTTGCAGCTGCTGCAGCGCCGGCAGCAGGATCTGGCCCGGCGCCTGGCCGGCGCCTGGCAGCAGCAGCATGAGCGCCGCCTGGCACGGCTGCGGCATGCGGCGGTGGTGCTGCGCAATGGCCATCCGCAGCGCCAGCTGGATGCGCTGAAGCAGCGCCTGTTGCGGGTGCAGCCACGCGCAGAGGCGGCGATGGCGCGGCAGCTGCAGCGCGATACGGTGCGCCTGCGTGCGTTGGCGCGTTCGATGGAGGCAGTGAGCCCGTTGGCTACGGTGGCGCGCGGTTACGCAATCCTGACCCGTGAGGAGGATGGGCGCCTGGTGCGGTCACCGTTGGATGTTTCCCCTGGCGATACGTTGAAGGCCCGGGTGCAGGATGGGGTGATCGATGTGGTCGTGAAGGACCCCGGTCAGGGGGTTGCCGGGGCGCCTGCGGATTCGCAGTAGCGTTGGCGGTATTCCATGGCCTTGGGCATCAGCGCCTGCAGGTTCTGGATGCGCGTGCCCGGGTTGGGATGGGTGGACGAGAATTCCGGCGGCGCCTGGCCGCCACTGGCCTGGCCCATGCGTTCCCATAGCGGCACCGCTTCGCGCGGGTCGAAACAGGCAGCGGCCGCCAACATCAGGCCCACTTCATCGGCCTGGGTTTCGTGGCTGCGCGCATACGGCAGCAGGTAGCCGTAGCCCATCGCCGACATCACCATCTGTTGCTGCTGCGGGTCCATGCCGCTGGCCGCGCCGGCCATCTGGCCGATCTGGGTGAGCTTCTGCTGGGCCATGCGCTGGGCACCATGGCGCAGCAGCGCGTGGGCGATTTCATGGCCCATCACCACCGCCATCGCATCCTGGGTCTGTGCCACCGGCACCAGCCCGGTGTACACCGCCATCTTGCCGCCCGGCAGGCAGAACGCGTTGGCCTGGTCGGACTGGATCACGTTGACTTCCCATTCGAAGTCGCGCGAGAAGTGCGCCGGCTTCAAGCCGTGCTCTTCAGCCAGCGCGGTTTCCACCACGTCCACCTTGCGGATCAGCCGTTCGGCGATCGCGCGCACGTCACGCGATATCTGCGCGTTGGGATCCAGCGGGCGCTCCTCGGCCAGGATCTGCTGGTAGGCCTGCAGGCCGAGCGCCTTTTCCTGGTCGGCATCGAGTGAACTGTCGATCAGCACGCTCTCACCCGTGTACGGGTCCACGCTACGGTTGGAGAACCAGTAGAAGGCGGCATAGCCGGCGAACGCCAGCAGCACCCACCAGCGGATGTTGCCGAACAGCCCGGGGCGGCGTGCTCGTTGCTGCTGACCGCCATAGGGATCGCTGCTCATCGTCCTGGTTCCTGTTGGGGCCGGCACGCCCTGCCGGCATTCGGGGCAATCCTAGCGCCAAGCCGAGGGTTCAGATACCTCGGACCAGGCGGAAGCCGATCCTGGCGCTGGTCGTGTCCGAATCCTGTGATTGCCGCCAGGCCGCGCGGGTCTGTTCGGGGGCATTGGCCCAGTTGCCGCCGCGGATCACCCGCTGCCGGCAGCCGGGGTTGAACCAGGCCACGCCATCGGCCGGGGCCCGGCGGTAGCTGGCGTGCCAGCAGTCGGCCACCCACTCGCTGAGGTTGCCGGCCATGTCGTGCAGGCCCCAGGCGTTGGGTTCGAAGGTGGCCACCGGGGCCGGGCCCCACCAGCCATCGCCATAGCCGACGAAGGCGTTGAACCAGCGCCGGCCGGAGGGCGAGACGTCTTCGCCGCCGGTGAAGTTGCCCGACAGCGGCGGCGGCGTGCCCTCGTTGCCCCATGGATAGCGGCCACTGGTGCCGGCGCGCAGCGCGTACTCGAATTCGGCCTCGCTGGGCAGCCGGTAGGAGCGCCCGGTCTGTTCGGACAGCCACATCGCGTAATGCTCGGCATCCCGCACGCTCACGTGCATCACCGGCGAATTGGCGATGGCCGGGGTGCCGTCGTAGCCCGAGCGCCAGTCCACCCCGCTGCTGCGGGTGAAGTTGCCGCTGCGTTCGTCGTAAATGATCGAATGGCCACGCCGGGTGGCGCGCGGCCTGGCGTTGCTGGCCTGCACGTAGCGGCGGTAGTCGGCCACGGTCACTTCGGTGATCGCCATGGCGAAGCCGCGGTCGAAGCGCACGTAATGCGAGGGCTTCTCCGCATCGCTGGCGCCCGGCTCCGCATCGCCGGCGCCCATCTGGAAGCCCCCATGCGGCACCACGATCATCTGCGGGCCACGCCCGCCATCGCGCAGCGCATCGCTGAACACCTGGCGCGGGCGGAAACTGCCGTAATGGGTGGCCAGTTCGATGCGCTCGCGCAGCTGGGCCACCACCGGGTCGCCGGGCATCGCGATGCGCAGCGCGTCTTCCAGCTTCTGCCGTGCCGGCTTGAGCCCCTGCGGGCTGCCCAGGTCGCGCAGGCCCTCGTCGCGCAGGCGCACCAGCGTGGCGGCGCGGATCGCCTCGATCCGTTCGAATGCATCGGCAATGGTCGGCGCCGAATCGCGCACCTTGGCCGCTTCGGCCAGCCAAGTGCCGGCGGCGGTGAAATCGGCGCTGCGGGCAGCGGCTTCGGCGCGGCGGATCAGCGCGCTTTCGGCGGCGGCCAGCCCCTGCCTGGCGCGCGGCTCGTCCGGCTGCAGCGCCAGCGCCTCGCGGAAGTTGGGAATGGCACCGTCGCCGTCTTCACCGATGCGATCGGCACGCAGGTCCTCCTCGCCGGCGCGGTTGTAGGCCACCACCCGCTGGGCCAGCTCCACGCGCGACTGCAGCTGGCGCACCTTGGGGTCATCCGGGGCCAGGGCCAGCAGCACCAGCGCGATCTCGCCGGCCTTGGCCAGTGCCTCGCGCTGCTGCAACGGCCGCTCCAGCAGTTCGGTGGCGTCCTTCAGCAGCTGCTGGCGGGCACGGGTGAGCCCGGCCTGGGCCTGGCGGTCGTTGGCGTCGCGCTGGCGCAATGCCAGCCAGATCGGAATGGCATCGGCGGCGGTGGCGTACAAGCGCCCCTCGTCGAAGGCCTTGGCCGCGTCACGGCGCGCCTGGGCCACGCCGTCGTCGGCAATGACCACCGCCGGTGGCTGCCAGCGCTGTTCGGTCTCCACTTCGTCTTCACCGCCGATGGTCACCTGCCCCGGTGAAGGTTCGACCCGTTTGGCCGGCTCGGGCGCGCGCGCCGCCGCCGGGCGTGGCGGTGGCGCGTCGGGCGAGCAGGCGGTCGTGGCCAGCAGCAGCGCGGCCAGCAACAGCGGGACAGGGCCTGGAGTACGCAATTCGGGTTCCTTCGGCGGGACGGCCTCGACGTTAGGCTATTCTCCCTCACCTGAGCAAACCTGCAGTAGATGGAATCCCTACGTGGCCTATTGGATCAAAACCCCGGCGGAACTGGACGAGCGCTACCGCCAGCGCCCCACCCGCATCGGGTTGGACACCGAATTCATCCGTGAACGCACCTACTGGCCGCAGCTGGCACTGGTGCAGATGGCGGTCGGCGATGAAATCCTGATCATCGACCCGTTGATTCCGGGCATGACCGAGGCGCTGGCGCCGTGGCTGGCCGATACCTCGATTCTCAAGATCATGCACAGCGCCAGCGAAGACCTGGTCACCTTCAAGGTGGCCTGCGGCGTGCTGCCGCGGCCGCTGTTCGACACCCAGATCGGCGCGTCGCTGGCCGGTATCGGCGGTGGAATGGGCTACCAGAAGCTTGTCACCGCCATCACCGGGGTGACCCTGGCCAAGGGCGAGACCCGCTCGGACTGGATGCGCCGCCCGCTGACGGATTCGCAGCTGGAGTACGCCGCCGACGACGTGGAGTACCTGTTCGCGATCCACGATGCGGTGGATGCGAAGCTGGGCGAGCTGGACCGCCGCCAGTGGCTGCAGGACGATGCCGAGCGCCTGCTGGCCAGTGTCGAGCAGGACGAAGAGCGCTGGCCGCACGTGGCGATGCGCTCGGCGCAGTTCATGGATGCGCCCGCACAGCGCCGCCTGCTGCGCCTGCTGCGCTGGCGTGACGTGCAGGCACGGGCAAGCGACAAGCCGCGCAGCTGGATCCTGGACAACGAACTGGCCGCGCTGCTGGCGCGTACGCCGCCGGCCGATGCCGGCGCACTGGCCAAGCTGATGGAAGGCTTCCCGAAGGCCCCGCGCAAGCTGGCCGCGCAGGTCTGGGAAGCACTGGAAACGCCGCTGCACGACGAGGCCGAGGCGCCGCTGGCGCTGCCGGCCAACGATGCCAACAAGCAGGCGTTGAAGCGGCTGCAGGACGCAGTGAGCGCGCGTACCGCCGAGCTGGGCCTGCCCGATGGCGTGCTGGCCTCGCGCAAGCACCTGGAAAGCTACCTGGAAAGCCGCACCTGGCCGCAGGCGCTGGCGGGCTGGCGGCAGGCAGTGCTGGAGCCGGTGCTGGCGCCGTTGTTGCCCGTCGCAGGCTGATCCCAAGCAGCCACGCAGGGCGTGGCTCTACCCGCGATTGCGTAGAGCCACGCCCTGCGTGGCTGCGCAGGACCGCAACGAAAAGGCCCCGCTCGCACGGGGCCTTTTCTTCATCGGGTTACCAGTTCAGGTTCAACGAGACACCCACGACGCGCGGCTCGTTGTACACCGCCGCCATGTAGTTCTCGATCACGCCCTTGAGGTTCTTCTCGTTGGTGATGTTGCGCGCGAACAGTGCCGCTTCCCACGCACCGTAGTTGCCCGAGTAGCCCAGCTTCAGGCCGCCTTCGAAGCTGCCCTTGGAGTTGAACTCGGCCGAGTCATACAGCACGAAGCTGGTATAGCCCTGCTTGTTCCAGTCGGTGGAGACGAAGAACACGTCGCTGTCGTTGACCGGGAAGTCGTAGCGCGCAGCGAAGTTCAGGTTGTACTTCGGCGCGTTCGGCAGCGGGTTGCCGTTGATCTGGGCGAACGTGTTGGCGCCCACCTTGATGGTCGGGTCATTCACGGTGCACACCACCGCGCCGTTCAGCGCGCAGACCTGCGCATACACGCGGTCATCCTGGATTTCGCTGTGCAGCAGGCTTACGCCGGCCGTCAGGCTCAGGTTCGGGATCGGGCGCAGCTCCATGTCTGCTTCCAGGCCATAGGCCTTGGCCTTGTCGGCGTTGAACAGCACGCCGTTGCCGTTGGAATCGTTGCCGTTGAGCTGGATGTCGTTGACCACGTAGGTGAACGCGGTGGCGTTCATGCGCAGGCGGTTGTCCCACAGGCTGCTCTTCACGCCCGCTTCCCAGGACAGGATGGTCTCCGAATCGGCGGTGGTGAAGTCTGCGTTGAACACCGCCGAGCGGCCCTGGATGGTCGGGCCGCGGAAGCCGCGCGCCACCTTGGCGTACACGCTCACCTGCGGGTTGAACGCGTACATCGCGCTCACGTCCCAGCTCGGGGTGGTGTCGGCCATTTCCACATCGGTGCGGCCACGGTAGGTGACCACGCCGGCGGCGGTATCGGCGGTCTTCAGCAGGCGGGTGCGCTTCTCGTCGCGGGTCTGGCGCAGGCCGGCGGTCAGCGTGAACTTGTCGGTCACGTCGTAGCTGAGCTGGCCGAAACCGGCCCACGAGGTATTGGTGTTGCGCAGGCGCACCCAGTTGTTCGGGTTGCGCGCGGCGCCCTGCAGGAACCAGGCGCGCTGGTAGAAATCGGTGGTGTCACGGCCATCGAAGTAGAACGCGCCCACCTGCCACTTCAGGCGGTTGTCATCGGCATTGGCCAGGCGCACTTCCTGGGTCCACTGGTCCAGGTCGCGGATCTGCCCCATCGACTGGCCGTACCCGTTGGGCACGCCGTTGACCGGGAAGTTGGCGGCCGCGCCGCCGTCGGTGTCACCTCGGCTGTAGCCGGAGGTGGTCTCGTAGGCGGTGATCGAGGTCAGCGAGATGTTGCCGAAGTCGTACACGGCTTTGACCGAGCCGCCGTAGGTCTTGTATGCCTGCGGGTTGTTGTCGGCTTCGTCGTAGGCCACCTGGTCACGCGGCGCATCGGTGGTGTTGGAGCCCTTGGTGATCGCGCTGCGCAGGAACAGGGTCGAGGTGCCCTCGTAATCGCGGGCGTGCGCCGAGGCCAGCAGCGAGAAGTTGTCGCTGGGCTGCAGCAGCAGCTGGGCGCGTACGTTGCGGTCGTCGAAGCCGCCCATCGCGTTCTTCTTCGGGGACACCGTGCCATCGGCGCTGGGGCCGGTGTAGGTGTTGTCCACGTAGTCGTCGCGGTGCTGGTACAGCGCCGACACGCGGAACGAGGCGATGTCGTTGATGGGGCCGCCGAAGCCGCCGTCCACCGACACGCTGCCATGGCTGCCGTAGCTGGCCTGCACGCGGCCGTTGTAATCCTGGCTGGGCTTGATGCTGTCGAACTTGACGATGCCGGCGGTGGTGTTGCGGCCGAACAGCGTGCCCTGCGGGCCACGCAGCACTTCGATCTGGTCCACGTCATAGACCGGGTTGGACTTCAGCACCACGTGCTCAAGCACCACGTCATCCTGGATGATCGACACCGGCTGCGACGCACCCAGGTAGAAATCGATGTTGCCCAGGCCGCGGATGTAGAAGCGCGGGAAGATGCGGCCGGTGGTGGTTTCGGCGTAGAAGCTCGGCACCCGGCCACTCAGGGCCAGCAGGGTGTCATCGCCGCCGGCGGTGTAGTCGCGCAGGCGCTCGCCCTGGACCACGCCGACCGAGACCGGCACTTCCTGCAGGTTACGCTCGCGGTGGTCGGCGGTGACGGTGATGGCGTCCAGCGAGGTCGGGCTCGCGTCCTGGGCCAGGGCGGCGCCGCTCAGGCCGAGCAGCGAAACGCAGGCCAGCGCCAGCGCGTGGGGGCGCGGCTGCCGGGCGGTGCGGGAGGAAGAGATTGCGGCCGAAGCAGAGGTGATGCGATGGGCGGACATTCAGGGGTCTCAGGCGTTACGGATCAGGGTGGCGCACGCGGCGCGCGGATGAACACCCACGGCACCGCCGTTTGCGCGGCGATGCGGCAAGGTATTGCGTTCGTGTTGCAAAGGAGTTTCAGGGCGCTGCGGGGGACGGCCTTCCGTTCCCTACCCTGGTGTGCTGGCTGAGCCGCCGGAGTTCGTGCGGCGGATTATGCCGGATCCGTTGCAGACCCGGCCATACCTGTTCAATTTGATCCGGCGGTGGCGTCTGCGACTCCCCATCGCAGACGCC
>NZ_JASCOP010000114.1:0-13220 GCF_029959395.1 Stenotrophomonas sp. PS02300 | reverse complement strand
CCGAGTGCGTGCCCGGGGGGGGGGGGGGCTGCGGGGGCGCCCGCCGGGGCCGGCCACGGGCCGGCGCTACCGGTGCATGCACGATCCGGACAGGAATGGCCTGGTTGGGCGATAATTCCTCGCATGACTGCTCATTCTTCCCCCGATTCGCTGGTGATCGCCGGCAAGACCTACGCTTCCCGGCTGCTGACCGGGACCGGCAAGTTCAAGGACCTGGATGAAACCCGCATCGCCACCGAGGCGGCCGGGGCCCAGATCGTGACCGTGGCGATCCGCCGCACGAACATCGGGCAGAACCCGGGCGAGCCGAACCTGCTGGACGTGCTGCCGCCGGACCGCTACACCATCCTGCCCAACACCGCCGGCTGCTACACCGCCGAAGATGCGGTGCGTACCTGCCGGCTGGCGCGCGAACTGCTGGATGGCCACAACCTGACCAAGCTGGAAGTGCTGGGCGACCAGAAGACGCTGTACCCGGACGTGGTGCAGACCCTCAAGGCCGCCGAAACGCTGGTGAAGGATGGCTTCGAGGTGATGGTCTACACCTCCGACGACCCGATCCTGGCCAAGCGCCTGGAAGAGATCGGCTGCGTGGCGGTGATGCCGCTGGCCGCGCCGATCGGCTCGGGCCTGGGCATCCAGAACAAGTACAACCTGCTGGAAATCATCGAAAGCGCCAAGGTGCCGATCATCGTCGATGCCGGCGTGGGCACCGCCTCGGATGCGGCCATTGCGATGGAGCTGGGCTGCGATGGCGTGCTGATGAACACCGCCATTGCCGGCGCACGCAACCCGGTGCTGATGGCCAGCGCGATGCGCAAGGCCGTTGAAGCCGGGCGCGAGGCGTTCCTGGCCGGGCGCATTCCGCGCAAGCGCTATGCGAGCGCGTCTTCGCCGGTGGACGGGTTGATCGGCTGATGACCAATCCCTTCGACAGCGCGGGCGCCAAGGCGCCGCCCAAGCCCTTCACCGTTACCGAAGGCCGCCGCGAGGTGCGCAGCTTCGTGCTGCGCCAGGGCCGCTTCACCCCGGCCCAGCAGCGTGCGTTCGACGACCGCTGGCCGCGCTTCGGCCTGGACTTCACCGGCGAGCCGCGCGACCTGGATGCCACCTTCGGCCGCGATGCGCGCAAGGTGCTGGAAATCGGCTTCGGCAACGGCGCCGCGCTGCGCTTTGCCGCGCAGCAGGATCCGAGCCGCGATTACATCGGGCTGGAAGTGCACGCCCCCGGCGTGGGCCGCCTGCTCAATGCACTGGCCGACGACAACGCCGACCACGTGCGCCTGTACCACCACGATGCGGTGGAGGTGCTGGAAAAGGAAATCGCCGATGGCGCGCTGGATGAAGTGCGCATCTATTTCCCGGACCCGTGGCACAAGAAACGCCACAACAAGCGCCGCCTGATCCAGCCGGCGTTTGCCGAACTGCTGGTGCGCAAGCTGCGCGTGGGTGGCCGGCTGCACTGCGCCACCGACTGGGAAGACTACGCCGAGCAGATGTGGGAGGTGCTGGACGCCACCGCCGGGCTGACCAACCGCGCCGGTCCGCGCGGCCAGGTCGAGCGGCCGGAATGGCGGCCGCAGACGCACTTCGAAACCCGCGGCCAGAAGCTTGGCCACGGGGTGTGGGACCTGCTGTACGACCGTACCTGATCCCCTTCCAAGGAACCGCGTTACCCCATGGACACCACGCTGACGCTGACCACCGACATGAAGCTCGTCCTGGGGCTGGTCGGCTTCACGATGGCGATGTTCCTGTTCGAGCGCATCCGCGCCGACGTGGTGGCGCTGGTGGTGCTGGTGGTGCTGGGCGTGACCGGCCTGATCGCGCCGGAGGAGATCTTCGGCGGCTTCTCGGGTAACGCGGTGATGAGCATCATCGCCACCACCATCCTGGGTGCGGGCCTGGACCGTACCGGGGCGCTCAACCGGCTGGCAGCCTGGCTGCTGCGGCGCGGGCATGGTGTTGAGACGCGATTGTTGATGATGACCACGGCCATTGCCGGGTTGAATTCGTCCTTCATGCAGAACCCGTCGGTGATGGCGCTGTACCTGCCGGTGGCCTCGCGGCTGGTGGCACGCACCGGGCTGACCCTGCAGCGCCTGCTGCTGCCGATTGCCGCGGCGATCGTGATGGGTGGCGCGCTCACCATGGTGGGTAATTCGCCGCTGATCCTGCTCAACGATCTGTTGGCGTCGGCCAACAACAACCTGCCGTCTGGTCTTGCGACGATCGAGCCGCTGCGCATGTTCGCGCCGCTGCCGATCGGCCTGGCATTGCTGGCCGCATCGCTGCTGTACTTCCGCTACTTCGGCGACCGCAAGCTGGTGGAAGAAGAGACGCTGGCCAACGATGGCGTCACCCCGGCCCGCACCGAAAGCTACTTCGCCAAGACCTACGGGATCGAGGGCGATGTGTTCGAGCTGGTGGTCAGCGCCGAAAGCCCGCTGGTGGGCATGACCCTGGGCGAGGCCGAGAACCTGCACGATGCGCCGCTGATGCTGGCGCTCAAGACCGGCAACGACACCCGGCTGGCACCGCCGGCGGAAATGCGGATCTGGGTGGGCAGCGTGCTGGGCGTGATGGGCAGCCGCCAGCAGGTGGGCGATTTCGCCCAGAACCAGTTCCTGCGCATGTCTTCGCGGTTGAAGCACCTGGGCGACCTGTTCAACCCCAGCCGCGCGGGCATTTCCGAGGCGGTGATTCCGCCCACGTCCGAGGTGATCGGCAAGAGCGCCTCGGACCTGCGCCTGCGCAAACAGCGCGGCATCAGCCTGCTGGCGATCAACCGCGACAAGCAGGTGATCCGCGAGGACGTGCGCAACGTGCCGCTGCGCGCCGGCGACATGCTGGTGTTCCACAGCATCTGGACCGACCTGGCGCAGGCGGCCAAGAGCCGCGACTTCGTGGTGGTCACCGATTACCCGAAGGGCGAACAACGCCCACACAAGTTCAAGATCGCGATGTCGATCTTCGCCATCACCATCCTGATCGCGCTGACCTCGAAGCTGCCGGTGGCGCTGACCCTGATGACCGGCGTGGCCGGGATGCTGCTCACCGGCGTGCTGCGCATGGACGAGGCGTACGCATCGATCAACTGGAAAACGGTGTTCATGATGGCCGGGCTGATTCCGCTCGGCTGGGCGATGGACAGCAGCGGCGCGGCGGCCTGGGTGGCCGGGCACACGATTGACCGCCTGCCCACGGGCATTCCGGTGTGGGTGCTGGAGATCGCGCTGGCGCTGCTGACCACGGTGTTCTCGCTGGTGATCAGCCACGTGGGCGCGACCATCGTGATGGTGCCCATTGCGGTGAACCTGGCATTGGCGGCCGGTGGCAGCCCGACGGCATTCGCGCTGATCGTGGCGCTGTCGGCGTCCAACAACCTGATGACCGCCTCAAACCCGGTGATTTCGATGATCACCGGCCCGGCCAACTACACCCCGCGCGAGTTGTGGCGGGTGGGCGCGCCGTTGTCGTTGATCTACACCATTGTTGTCGTGGCGATGATCAACGTGATGTTTTGAGGCGTGTATCGACCAACGGTCGATACCTACCGTTTGCCGACAACAGGTAGATGCCGACCGTTGGTCGGCATTGGCTCAGGCGAGAAATACCTGGCCGTCGCGCACGTCGAGTGCGACGGCGCGCAAGCGGTCGCCCTTGCAGGGGCCGGCCACGCAGCTGCCGTCAGCCAGCGAGAACGATGCGCCGTGTGCGGCGCAGACCAGGTCGCCGGCCTTGCTCTTGAGGAACTGGCCCGGCGCCCAATCCAGCCGGCGCCCGGCGTGGGGGCAGATGTTCAGCCAGCCACGCACATCGTCGCCTTCGCGGTACAGCACCAGCGACTCGTGGTCGCCGTCGATGCATCCCTCCACCTCGGCAAATCCCCCGTCGACAATACGTTCCAGGGCGATCAGGGCAGTGGCGGAAGCATCGGAAACAGACATGGAAACAGGATCCAGAGCAGGGTGCGTGATTGTCTCACGCCGTCATCTGGCTGGCTCCGCGATGAACACAAGTCATTGATTTCAAATAAACGCGGGCGCCGTTTAACGAGTTTTTCACTCAATGACAGAGCGCTGCCGGGATACTGACATCTCGCTGACTTCAGCCAAAGAACCGCCATGTACAACCGCTTCCAGTTCAACCAGTTCCGCTCCCTGTTTGCGCCGCGCAAGCCGCGCCATCCGTTGGTGCGCGTTGCGGTGGGCCTGTTGGGCTTGGCAATCCTGGCCGCGCTGGTATTCGTGGGTGTGTTCGTGGGCGCGGCGATGATCATCGCCGGCGTGGCGTGGAAGCTGCTGGCTTCGCGCAAGCAGGCCGCGCGTGCGGCCGATCCGCAGGTAGTGGAAGGCGAGTACCGCGTGGTGCGCAAGCAGGCATTGCCGCTGTCGCGTTGACATTTCGCCGGGCAAGGCCCGGCGCTACACTGCGTGCATCCCCTGCTACAGGACGCACGCATGTCTGATGTAATCCCGGCCCCCGAACAACCCCGCATTCCGGTCGCCGGTGGCGGAACGTTTCCGGTGCGCCGCATCTACTGTGTCGGGCGTAACTTCGCCGACCATGCCAAGGAAATGGGCGCTGCCGTGCCCGCCGCCGATGACCGCGGCCGGCCGATGTTCTTCAGCAAGCCGGCCGATGCGATCGTGGTTGGCCATGACGATGTGATCCCCTACCCGCCTTCTACCCAGGACCTGCACCACGAGGTGGAGCTGGTGGTGGCGATCGGCCGTGATGCGCCCGCTGGCGAGCTGCCGGTGGACCAGGCCGAGGCGCTGGTGTTCGGCTACGGCGTGGGCCTGGACCTGACCCGCCGCGACCTGCAGGCCGCGGCCAAGGCCAAGGGCCACCCGTGGGATTCGGCCAAGGGCTTCGATCATTCCGCGCCGGTCAGCGAACTGGTGCCGGCCGGTGAAGTGGGCGATCTTGCCGCGCTCAACCTGTCGCTGGAAATCAATGGCGAAGTGCGCCAACAGTCGCTGCTGGACCAGATGATCTGGAACGTGCCGGAGATCCTGCACGAGCTGTCCAAGCTGTGGGCACTGCGTGCGGGCGACCTGGTGTTCATGGGCACGCCTGCGGGCGTGGCCGCACTCAAGCCGGGCGATCGCTTCAGCGCGCGCCTGGAAAACGTGGCAGAGCGGCACGGCATCATCGCCGGATGACGACACGCGCTGCGTTAGGCTGCGTCGTCCTTTGAAATCCCCGCAACAGGAGAACCCGATGGGAATGCTGACTGAGTTCAAGGAATTTGCCATGCGTGGCAACGTCATCGACCTGGCGGTCGGTGTCGTCATCGGTGCTGCGTTCGGCAAGATCGTCACCGCGCTGGTGGACAAGATCATCATGCCGCCGCTGGGCTGGGCCATTGGCCGGGTGGACTTCTCCGAACTGGCGTGGACGCTGGCGCCGGCACGGCTGGGACCGGACGGACAGGAAATTCCGGCAGTGGTGATCGGCTACGGCGATTTCCTCAACACGCTGGTGCAGTTCCTGATCGTGGCGTTCGCGATCTTCATGGTGGTCAAGGTGATCAACCGCCTGGCCCGCAAGAAGGAAGCCGCGCCGGCGGCACCGGCCGAAGAAGTGCTGCTGCTGCGCGAGATCCGCGACAACCTGAAGAAGTAACGGGTGGTCTACGAAAACCCCGCTTCGGCGGGGTTTTTCGCATTTGGAAAACAGCATCCGCCCAACCATGACCAACCGCCCATGTGCGGCGCAGGCAGGCTGCTAAGCTCGGGGGCTTCCGCCCTGTTCCCCCGGAGTCCGTCCCATGCGTCGCCGCGTCCTTGCCATCGCATCTTCCCTCGCCCTGCTGGCCGCCCCGGCCTTCGCCGCGACGGGCACCACCACCCTGCCGCCGAAATCGCTGGCCACCGCTGCTGAACTGCGCGAGCAGGCCCTGAAGGATGACACGGGCTGGAAGGTGGTCGAATCGCTGACGACCGAGATCGGCCCGCGTATCGCCGGCAGCGAGGCCGATGCCCGCGCCGTGGCCTGGGCCGAAGCCAAGTTCAAGGCCCTGGGTTTCGACAAGGTGTGGAAAGAGCCGGTGACCTTCCCGAAGTGGGAACGCCGCAGTGAACACGCCCAGGTGGTGGGCAAGCATGCGCAGCCGCTGAGCATCACCGCGCTGGGCGGCAGCCCGGGCGGTACGGTCGAGGCTGAAGTGGTCCGCTTCGCCGACCTGGCTGCGCTGCAGGCCGCGCCGGAAGGCTCGCTCAAGGGCAAGATCGCCTTCGTGGATTACCAGATGACCGCGTACCGCGATGGTCGCGATTACGGCAAGGGCGGCGCGGTGCGCAGCAAGGGCCCGTCCGAGGCGATCCGCAAGGGTGCGGTCGGCTTTGTGATGCGGTCGGCCGGTACCGATTCGCACCGCGTGCCGCATACCGGCATCACCCGCTTCGACGACGGCCTGACCCCGGTGCCGTCGGCGGCGCTGTCGGTGCCCGATGCCAACCAGCTGGCGCGCCTGGTCGCACTGGGGCCGACGAAGGTGAAGCTCAGCCTGGATTGCGGCTGGGATGGCACGGCCACGTCGTACAACGTGATCGGTGAGATCACCGGGCGCAGCCTGCCCAAGGAAGTGGTGGTGATTGGTGGCCACCTGGATTCGTGGGACCTGGGCACCGGTGCGATCGACGATGGTGCCGGCGTGGCGCTGACCATGGCCGCCGGCCACCTGATCGGCCAGCTCAAGCAGGCACCCAAGCGGACCATCCGCGTAGTGGCCTTCGCCAACGAGGAACAGGGTCTGTACGGTGGCAAGGCGTACGCCGAAGCGCATGCCAAGGACATCGTGCTGCACCAGCTGGCCGCCGAGAGCGACTTCGGTGCCGGCCGCATCTATGCGTTCAACACCGGGTCGCCGAACCCGGAAGGCTCGCGCGAGGCGACCGCCCAGATTGCCGAGGTGCTCAAGCCGCTGGGCATCGAGTACGCCCCGGACAAGGGTGGCCCGGGCCCGGACATCGGCCCGCTGGCAGCCAAGGGCGGCGCGTGGGCATGGCTGGCGCAGGACGGAACCGACTACTTCAACCTGCACCACACCGCCGACGACACGCTGGACAAGATCGAGCCGGCGGCGCTGGCGCAGAACGTGGCGGCGTACACGGTGTTCGCCTACCTGGCCGCCGAAGCCGATGGCACTTTCGGCAGCGAAGCCAAGGCCACCACCCCGCCGAACGAATGACGGCGGGAAACGCCGTCATCCGGTAGCAGCGGACCGTGGGTCCGCTGCTCCAAGCCCCCTTACCGCAACCACACCGAGTTTTCTGGCACGGTGATGTAGTTGGGGCGGTACACCGGGTCCTTGCCGGCACCGCGCGAGGCTTCGTAATCGCGTAGTGCGGCCAGGGCCGGTTTCTGCAGCAACAGCAGCGCGATGATGTTGAGCCAGGTCATCAGGCCCACGCCGATATCGCCCAGCGACCACGCCACCGTGGCGCTGTTCAACGCCGAGTACAGCATGGCGCCGAGGAAGCCCAGCCGGAACAGCGCCATCACCCACGGCGAATTCCGGTTGCGCAGCAGGTACACCACGTTGGTTTCGGCCGTGTAGTACAGCGCCAGGATGGTGGTGAAGGCGAACGGCAGGATCGCGAGGGCAATGAACGAACGCCCGAAGCCCGGCAGTGCCGATTCCACCGCCTGCTGCACGAAACGCGGCCCCGCTTCCAGCCCGGGTACGTTGGCCACGATCCACTGCGCCGGTGCGGCCGGGTCATGCACGTTGTAGGTGCCGGCCGACAGGATCAGGAACGCAGTGGCGCTGCACACCACCATGGTGTCGATGTACACCGAACAGGCCTGCACCAACCCCTGCTTCACCGGGTGCGAGACTTCCGCCGCTGCGGCCGGATGCGCACCGCTGCCCATGCCGGCTTCGTTGGACATCACGCCACGGCGCACGCCCCACTGGATGGCCGTGCCGATCATGGCGCCGAACGCGGCGTCCTGGCCGAACGCACTGCGCAGGATGATGCTGAACATCTCCGGCACCGCATCCAGGTTCAGGGCCATCACCACTGCCGCCACGACCAGGTAGCCCAACGCCATGAACGGCACGATGACCTGCGCGACCTGCGCGATGCGGCGCACGCCACCGAAGATCACCATGGCCACCACGGTGCCGATGCCTGCCGCGGTGATCCAGCCCGGCGCGCTCCATGCCTCATCGAGCGCACTGACCATCGCGTTGGATTGCGTGCCGGGCAGCAGCAGCCCGCAGCCGATCACCGTACTGATCGCGAACAGCACCGCATACCAGCGCTTGCCCAGGCCCTTCTCGATGTAATACGCCGGCCCACCCCGGTACATGCCATTGCTGTCGCGCTGCTTGTAGATCTGCGCCAGGTGGATTCGACGAAGGCGCTGGAGGCACCGAGGAAGGCGACGATCCACATCCAGAAGATCGCCCCCGGCCCGCCGTAGGCAATGGCCATCGCCACGCCGGCGATGTTGCCCACGCCGACGCGGCTGGACAGCGACAGGCTCAGTGCCTGGAACGAGGACACGCCCGCGGCCGAACTGCGCCCCTGGAACATCAGCTTGAGCATCTCCGGCAGGCCGCGCAGCTGGATGAAGCGGGTGCGCACGCTGAAGTACAGGCCCACCAGCAGGCACAGCCCGACCAGCGCCGGACTCCAGACGATGCCCAGCAGGCGGGCGACGATGTCATCGAGGCCCATCAGAAGAACATGCCCAGGGCGACCTGCGGGTTGATGTAGCTGCCGGTGTTGCGGCCCGCGACGGTGAACTCCACGCCGGCAATCAGCCCGACGCTGGGACTGAAGTGGTACTGCACCGCCGGTGCGAGGGTGACGTTGCGGCTGCCGGGGCGACGCTCATCGATGCGCAGCATGGTGCCATCGGCAGCGGGTGCGTAACCGCTCAGGTGGCGGTCGCTCTGGCGGCTCACCGCGAACTCGAACACGCCCACCCACTTCGAGTTGAAGCTGTACTCGCCGGCCGCGGACAGGCCGATCAACGACCCCGGTGCGATGTTGCCGCGGAAGCCATCGGGGGTGCCGTACACGCTGTGGTCGTTGATCGCCACGCGCGCCGGTGCCGGGCTGGCGCTGAGCTGGCCGCGCCAGCGCAGCGGGCGGCCGTTGGGCAGCCACACCACCTGCTGCATGCCCAGCCCGAAGGTGGTGCGCTGCACGCCGTCGCCCTGGGCGTTGAGCGGGTTGCCGTCGATGCGGTCATAGCTGCCGGTGGCGTAGCGCTGGCTCAGCGAGACCGAAATGGCCGGGCGGGTGCCGTCTTCGTTCGGCGCCTGCAGCAGGTACTGCACCATGGCGGTGGTGTCGCCGGCGCGGAAGCCGCGGCTGCGGTCGCTGCCGGTTTCGGCGCGCGAGGCGCTGAGGTTGACCTGCGCGGTCACGCGCTGGCCCAGGCCGTAGGCGATCGGCACCACGGTCAGCCACGCGGCGCTGCGCCCGTCGCTGTCATGCCGGCGGCCTTCGCCGTCGAAGTAGCGGTCGCTGTCGATGCGGACCAGGTACGGCTCGATGAAGAGGTTGCCCTTGGGCATGCCGGCCGGGTTGGGGGTGATCAGCGGGCCCATGAAATTGACGCCGTCGAGCGAGTGCTCGGCAGCCTGTGCTGCAGCGGGCAGCAGGCCGGCGATCAGGGCGAAGGAAATCGGGCGCAGGGAACGCAGCGCATCGAATGTCATGGAATGCCTCCTTGGTGACAGAGTGATGCGGCAGGCCAATCCGCCGCACCGGCAATCTGCACAGGAAGTCATCTCGGAAAAATCGGTAAATCACGCGAATCTCGCGTTCTGTGCGCGGGCGCACGCATGAAAATGCCTATCACGCCAACGCCATTTTCCAGCGGGTTTTCCGCATGAAACGCGCTTCCAGATTTCCATCACGCGTGGCCCGGAACGTCACTGCGCGCACACGTCGCAGTCGCCCATGCGCAGGCCCGAAATGTCGCACTCCGCCTCTGCGCGTCGCGAAAACGCATAAAAAAAGCCCGGCCAAGCGGCCGGGCTACCGGGATTCGTCACACCCCACGCGGTGAGCGCCACGGAACAGACCGTGATCCGGACAACGGCGCCGCACTGGGTGGGTGTCTCTCCTCACCTACACAGTACGGCGCCGCGTTGCACTGTGACGCAGCACGAACGCGGCGCACCATGCGAAAAATCCGAATCCACCGTAGGCACGACTTCTTTGGAGAAGTCGATCACATCACGCAGGGCAGCGCGCAAGCGTTACCCGAAGTTACCGCTGTGCATACCAGTGCGACAGCAACACCGCAGTGGCGGATGCCACGTTGAGGCTTTCCACCGCGCCGCTGCCGGGAATGGAGACCTGCATATCGCAGGTCTGTGCCAACGCACGGTCCATGCCCTCGCCTTCGGCACCCATCACATACACCAGCCGCGCCGGCAGCGTGGCCTTGAACAGATCCGTGCCGCCCTCCACAAGCGTGGCCGCCAGGCCGAAGCCGCTGGCACGCAGTGCATCCATCGCCTGCGGCAGCGCCGGCAGGCGCACCAGCGGCACCGCTTCGGCGCCGCCTTCTGCCACGCGCGCGGCCGCACCGGACAACGCCAGCGTGGAATCGGGCGGCAACAGCAGTCCGGCCACGCCGAAGTGCGCGGCCGAACGCAGGATGGCGCCGAAGTTGTGCGGGTTGCCCACGCCATCGAGCCACAGCGCCAGCGCCGGTTTGTCGGCCGGCAGGCCGGCCAGCCACTCGCCCAGTTCCAGCATCGGCGCGCGCAGCACGTCGGCCACCACGCCTTCGTGGTGGGTGGTGGCGGTGAGCTTGTTGAGGTCGCCTTCTTCCACCACGCGATAACCGACGCGGTTGGCCACGCACCACTTCAGCAGTGGCTGCAGGCGCGGAATCAGCGCCTCGGCCAGATACAGCTTGCGCAGTGCCTGCGGGCGGCGCTCGAACAGGGCCTGCACGGCATTCCAGCCGTACAGGCGCAGCTCGTCATTGCCCCGCCCCGGCGGTGGCGGGGTGCCGCCGTCACGCGGCGGCAGCGGGGTGGCCCGCGGCGGTCGCGAGGACGGGCGGCGGGCGTTTTTCCAGGGGTCATTCACTACGGGACTGCTCCAGCTTGCGGTGTCGCCAGAAATCGGCGTTCTTGATGCCCAGGGCATCGGGGTCGAAGGTCGGATCCAGGCCGAGCTTCTTCTGGCGCTCGTAATCGCGCAGGGCGATCAGGGCCGGTTTCTGCACGATCAGGATCGCAACGATGTTCAACCACGCCATCAGGCCCACGCCGATGTCGCCCAGCGCCCACGCCATCTTGGCGTTGTGGAAGGCACCGAACACCACCATGCCGATGATGCCCAGGCGCAGCGCCAGCACGGTGAGCGGGCGCTTGCGGTTGTGGTTGAGGTAGCTGAGGTTGGTTTCGGCCATGTAGTAATAGGCCATGATGGTGGTGAAGGCGAAGAAGAAGATCGCGATGGCCACGAAGCCAGAGCCCCAGCCCGGCAACACGGTTTCCACCGCGGCCTGGGCGTAGCCCGCACCTTCGGCCACGCCGGCCAGGCCGGCGAACACCGGCTCGGCGCCGGGCGTGGGCGAGTACACGTTGTAGGTGCCGGCCGCCAGGATCAGGAAGGCGGTGGCGGTGCACACCATCATGGTGTCGAAGTAGATGGCGAAGGCCTGCACGTAACCCTGCTTGGCCGGGTGCGAGACTTCCGACGCGGCGGCCGCGTGCGGGCCGGTACCCTGGCCGGCTTCGTTGGCGTAGATGCCGCGCTTGACGCCCCACTCCACCGCCAGGCCCATCATCGCGCCGAACGCGGCGTGGGCGCCGAAGGCGCTGCTGAACACGGTGCGGAACATGTCCGGCACGCGCTCGTAGTTGAGGATCATGATGACGATGGCCATCAGGATGAAGCCGGCGGCCATGAACGGCACCACCACTTCGGCGAAGTTGGCGATGCGCTTGACGCCGCCGAAGATCACCACGCCCAGCAGCAGCGCGACCACAATGCCGATGCCGAGCTTGAACGCCTGCACCGATTCCATGCCCATGAACTGGCCATCCAGCGGTCCGCACAGCGCGCCGCCGCGGCAGGAATTGATGATGCTGTCGGCAATCGCGTTGGCCTGCACGCCGGGCATCAGGAAGCCGGCGGCGATGATGGTGGCCATGGCGAAGGCCATGGCGTACCACTTCAGGCCCATGGCCTTTTCGATGTAGTACGCCGGGCCGCCACGGTAGCGGCCTTCGGCATCCTTGGTCTTGTAGATCTGCGCCAGGGTGCACTCGACATACGAGGTGGAGGCACCGAGGAAGCCCATCACCCACATCCAGAAGATCGCACCGGGGCCGCCGAAGGCGATGGCGGTGGCCACGCCGGCGATGTTGCCGATGCCCATGCGGCCGGCCATGGACATGGCCAGGGCCTGGAACGAGGACACACCGGCTTCGGACTTTTCGCCCTGCACGGTGAGCCGGCACATTTCGAAGAAGCCGCGCAGCTGCATGAAGCGGGTGCGCACGCTGAAGAACAGGCCGGCAGCCAGGCACAGGAAGATCAGTGCCTTGCTCCAGATGATGCCATTGATGAAATCAACTACTGCTTCCACGCGCTCTCTCCAGTCGGCGGAAAATGAAGGACGTCCCGTCGGCTGGAGGGGACCGGGTCGATTCTCCACGATCGGGCGCCAGCCCGATAGGGCCGATTTACGGGGTGCGGACCTTGGCAAACCGCCGCAGGTCGTGCAGCTGGCCGCGCTTGAACACGGCGCAGCGGGCCGTTCCTTCTTCCTGGAACCCGTTGCCGAGCAGCACGCGGGCCGAGCCTTCGTTGAAATCCAGCACTTCGGCCTGCAGCCTGAACAGGCGCAGCTCGTCCATCACCCAGGGGGCGAAGAGGCCCACCACGCGGGTCATCCAGCCCTGCCCCCAGTACGCCCGGCCCAGCCAGTAGCCCAGCTCGGCGGTGTGCCCGCGCTCGGCCACGCCCGGTTGGGCGCCGATGCTGCCGCAGGCGGCGCCGTCGATCTCGATGGCCAGGTTGAGCGTTTCCGGGGCCAGGATCCGGCCGCCGAGGAAGGCCTCGCCGTCGTCCCGGGTGTACGGGAACGGGAAGCGGTCGCGCAGCCCGCGCGAGACCGCCTCATCGTTGGCATGCCGCAGCAGCGCCTCCAGATCGTCGCGGCGCCCGGGGGGGCGCCCCCAACCGGGGGCGTCCACCCCCCGCGGGCCCGGACGC
>NZ_JASCOP010000113.1:0-13426 GCF_029959395.1 Stenotrophomonas sp. PS02300 | reverse complement strand
GGGCACGCGTGAATCCATCCATGGAGCTCTTCGCGGCTCCTGCCGCTCAAGGCCCCGCTACCCCCTACCGCCCCGCGCCCCCGAAGATTCCGGGTGGCGGTTGGCAGAGGCAAATGCAAAAAAAAACCGGCCCTTGGGCCGGTTTTGTAGGGACACGCCATGCGTGTCTACGCGGTGCCGGAAAGGCTTACAACGCCTGCAGTTCCTCGTTGGCGTTGCGCTTTTCCTTTGCCGGGGCTGCCGGCACGGCCGGGGTCACCGGCGGTGGGGTCAGCATCACGGCCGGGCTGGTTTCCACCGGCACGTCCAGGTACGGCAGGCGCAGGGTGTCGCTGGTCTGGCGGCGGATCTCGTTGGTCAGGGCCGGGCTGTCGTTGAGTTTGCGCCCGTAGGACGGCACGATCTGGGCCAGGCGGGCTTCCCAGCCGGCGGCCATCTGCTCGGGGAAGGCCTTCTTGAGCAGGTCCAGCATGATCGGCGGGGAGGTCGAGGCACCCGGGGAGGCGCCGAGCAGGGCGGCCAGGGTGTGGTCCTTGTCGGTCACGATCTCGGTGCCGAACTGGAGCACGGCGCCCTTTTCGGGGTCGTGCTTGATGATCTGCACGCGCTGGCCGGCGGTGACCAGTTCCCAGTCTTCGCGCTTGGCGTTGGGGAAGTACTTGACCAGTTCGGCCTGGCGGTCGTCGTCGTTGAGGCGGGCCTGGCCCATCAGGTACTTCACCAGGTCCAGGTTCTCCGCGCCCACGTCGAGCATGCCGGCCACGTTGTTGTGGTTGACCGACGAGTAGAGGTCGAACCACGAGCCGTGCTTGAGGAACTTGGTGCTGTAGAGGGCGAACGGGCCGAACAGGACCACCGGCTTGCCATCGAGCTTGCGCGAATCCAGGTGCGGCACGGACATCGGCGGGGAGCCGGTTTCGGCCATGCCGTAGGCCTTGACGCTGTGGCGGCCGGCGATGGCCGGGGACTTGAAGGCCAGGAACTGGCCGCCAACCGGGAAGCCGGCGTAGTTCTTCGATTCGGGAATGCCCGACAGCTGCAGCAGCTTGAGCGCGGCGCCGCCGGCGCCGATGAACACGAAGCGCGACTTGAGGGTGGACTCGGTGCCGGCGTTGAGGTCCTTGACCGTGACGTTCCAGGTCTTGTCGTCGTTCTGGCGCAGGGCGCGGACTTCATGTTCCAAGTGCAGGCTGAAGTTCGGGTTGCGCTGCAGGCCGGCGGTGAGCTGGCGGGTGATCACGCCGAAGTTGACGTCGGTGCCGAGCGGCATCCAGGTGGCGGCGACCTTCTGGTTCGGGTCGCGACCTTCCATCAGCAGCGGGGCCCAGGCCTTGATCTGCGCCGGGTCTTCGGAGTACTGCATGCCGTAGAACAGCGGGTTCCTGACCAGCGCCTGCTGGCGCTTGTGCAGGTAGGCGATGTTGTCATCGCCCCACACGAAGCTCATGTGCGGGGTGGGGTTGATGAAGTCGGACGGCTGGCTGAGCCGGCCTTCCTTGACCTGGTGCGACCAGAACTGGCGGGAGATCTCGAACTGCTCGGCGATGCCGACCGCGCGCTTGGTCTCGATGCTGCCATCGGGCAGTTCCGGGGTGTAGTTCAGTTCGGCGAAGGCCGAATGCCCGGTGCCGGCGTTGTTCCAGCCATCGGAGCTTTCCAGGGCCACGCCGTCGAGGCGCTCGAACACTTGGATGTTCCAGTCTGGCTGCAGTTCCTGCAGGAAGGTGGCCAGGGTGATGCTCATGATGCCGCCGCCGACCAGCACGACGTCGACCGGCTTGTCGTTGCCCGCGGCCGGAACCGAACGCTGGTGGAGGGGCCAGTACAGGAACACGGCCGCTGCGATCAGCAACAGCACGAGCAGGCCGAGGACGACCTTCGCTAACTTTTTCATGGATATCTCATGTGGGGAGATGAGGGCAGGATGACGGCGCTTCGTGGAAGAAGCGTGAAGAAACAAGCTCTTGGCGCATCCAGGGCCCAATTTTAGCCCGAAACGGTACGGATTTGGTGCAACGCAGCATCACGCTGATCGTTCCGGGCGACGTAGAGCCTCGCCCTGCGTGGCTGCGCCCCCGGCGCTGATCAATCCGACCCCAAGGTGAAGTACTCCGGCAGGAAGTACCCGCACTGGTAAATCAGTGCCACCACGGCCAGCCCCAGGTGCACCCGCCGCGAACTGCTGGCGATGCCCACCCCGGCAATCACCAGCATGATCCCGGTGTGCACCGGATACGCCTCGCCCAGCATCTGCCAGCGGCTGTGGCCCTTGATCGCCGTGTCGCCCAGGTCCAGCAGGGTCACCAGCGCCAGCATCCCGAAGAAGCCCGCGCGCCGTTCCAGCAGGTACTTCTCGTAACTGCCGTACTCGCGCAGGTCATCGGGCAGCAGCAGCACGCAGAGCATGTACCAGCTGGCGCAGTAGCCGATCACGAACAGATACAGCCCGAACGTCCACTGCCGCACCCCGGCCAGCCGGAACTCCCACCACCAGAACGTCACCACCGACACCAGCGTCCACAGCAGCCAGCACAGGTGGATGCCCGACCACCCGCCACGCCGGGCCGGGTGCTCGATGATCGACGCCAACCCCTTCACCAGCGTGGTGATGCTCAACCCCAGGATGATGCTCAGCACCACCCGGATATGCAGATAGACCGGATCCGATTCCATCGAACGCCCCTGCGCTGGATGCTTGAAGGCCACGGTAGGTGCCGACCGTTGGTCGGCACGTGAAGGCGTACCCACCAACGGTGGGTACCTACCGTTTGCGGCGCACCAACGTAGCCGACGCCGCCAGCACCGCCTTGGTCAGCAGCGCCATCGTCTGCACATCGCCCTTCCAGTGCTGCCAGTACAGCGGCACGTCTTCCCACGCCCGCGGCTTCATCAGCACCAGCCGCCCCGCGTCCAGGTGGCGCTTGACCAGCGGCAGCGGATTCATCGTCCAGCCCAGACCGCCCACGTTGGCCTGCACGAACGCCCGCGTCGACGGTACCCACCAGGTGGGCGCCGTCATCGGCAGGTCGTCGCCCGCCAGCCGCCGCGCGAACCGCGCCTGCATGTCGTCCTTGCGGTTGAACACCAGCACCGGCGCCTGCGCCAGCGACTGCGCGTTCACCCCCTTCGCAAAGTAGCGGTCGTGGAACGCCTGCGTGCACGTGGCCGCATAGCGGATGCTGCCCAGCGCGTGGATCTGGCAGCCCTGCACCGGCTCGTCCAGCGTGGTCACCGCCCCCAGCACCGCGCCTTGGCGCAGCAGCGCCACCGTGTGGTCCTGGTCTTCCGAACGCAGGTCCAGCGTCGTCCCCGTCTGTCGCGCGAAACTCAGCGCCGCCTCCGGGAACCAGGTTTCCAGGCTGTCGTGGTTCACCGCCACCGGGATGCTCGCGTGCGGCAGGTCCTCGTCGGCAATGCCCATCCGGTGCAGCGCATCGTGCTCCAGCAGCGCCGTCTGCTCGGCCAGCTGCACCAGCACCTGGCCCTCCGGCGTGGCCACCGCCGGCGACGAGCGCTTCACCAGCAGCCGCCCGACCCGGTCCTCCAGCGCCTTCACCCGCTGCGACACCGCAGAAGCCGTCACGTTGAGCGACTGCGCCGCCCGGTCGAAACTGCCTTCGCGGATCACCGCCGCCAAGGCGCGGAGCTGGGCATGGTCAATGCGCATCGTCTTAAGTTCCGCTAAAGATGGTTAAGTAAGTTTAGCTCTACTTTTCCATGTTGCGGCGCGACAATACGCGCCATCACGGTGCTGTACGCCTTGGCGAGGCACCGCCCCCCAGCAAGACAGGTGGTATCCCATGTTCTCCTTCATTTCCGGCGGCCCCGGTCTGGCCGCGTGGCTCAGTGGTGCCGCAGCCGGCATCGGCCTGTTCGCCGTGGTCGGGGCCCAGAGTGCCTTCATCCTGCGCCAGGGCATCCTGCGCAAGCACATCGTGCCGGTCGTGGCGACCTGCGCCGCGATCGATGCCGTCTTCATTTTCGCCAGCGTGGCCGGCCTGCGCACCCTGACCCAGGCACTGCCGTGGCTCACCACCGTGGTGCTGTGGGGCGGCGTGGCCTTCCTCAGCTGGTACGCCTGGCAGTCCGCCCGGCGCGCGCTGGCCGGTGGCGGCGGCATGCAGGTCGATGACGGCGACAACACCTCGCGCCGCGCCGTGCTCACCGCCGCGGTCGGCTTCTCGCTGATCAACCCGCACTTCTGGCTGGACATGATGGTGATCGGCTCCATCGCCGAAAACTTCGGCAATGCCCGCATGGCCTTCGCCGCCGGCGTGGTCACCGCCAGCTGCCTGTGGCTGACCGCCCAGGGCCTCGGTGCCCGCCTGCTGGCCCCGTTGTTCACCAAACCCCGTACCTGGCGGATCCTCGACGGCACCATCGCCGTGATCCTGTCCATCCTGGCCCTGAGCCTGGCGTTCCGCGGCGTGCATTGATCTCTCTCTCTCTCCGTCAATGCTCGTCTAAATGGCACCGTTCGCGGTGCCATTTTTCTTTCCGGGGTTCAAAGCGTTCAGGAGCGTCGCCACTGGCCTGTCCCACGTCGAACTGTCTAGAATCGCCGATCACGGACAAGGTGTCTGGTTGGAGGGGGAAGGATGAAGTACTCGAAATGGGCGGCCCTGGCCGTCGTGGCCCTGCTGTTCGGGCCGGTGGGGCAGGGTTCCGCTGCGGACCTGGACCTTGAGCGCTATCTCAAGCGCGACACGTTCACCGACATCAAACTGTCCCCGGGCGGGGACTACTACGCGGCCACCGTGCCGATGGAAGACCGTACCGCACTGGCGATCCTGAGCCGCGCCACCGGCAAGGTCACCGGCTCGTTCGTGCCGCCGCGCAACAACCACGCCACCAGTTTCTACTGGGTCAACAACGAGCGCGTGCTGATCGGCCTGGCCGAAAAGTTCGGCAGCCTCGACCAGCCCCAGCTCACCGGTGAGCTGTACGCCATGAACGCCAATGGCGGCCGTGGCGAACTGCTGGTCGGCTACCGGGTGGAAGGCAAGGGGCCCGGCACCCGCATCCAGCCCAAGAAGGTAGAGGCCGTGGCCGCCTTCCTGATCGATTCGATGCCGCAGGACGAGCGCAACGTGCTGGTCACCGTGTGGCCGTTCTCCGAAGATCCCTTCACCCGCGTCGATCGCATGGATATCGCCAGTGGCCGCCGCGTCACCGTGGCCCGGTCGCCGGTGCGCCGCGCCGATTTCACCAGCGACCCGAGCGGGCAGATCCGCTTCGCCCATGGCGCCGGCACCGACAACGTCAACAAGCTCTACTACCGCGATGCCATCGGCGATACCTGGAAGCTGGTCAACGATGAAGCCGATACCGGCCGCATCGAAACCGCGCTCGGTTTCTCCGAAGACGGCAAGACCGCCTACCTGCAGGTACAGCAGGCCAACGGCCCCGATGCCATCGTGACCTGGGACCCGGCCACCGGCACCCGCAACCCGCTGCTGCGCGACCCGGTGGTGGACCCGGACCGGCTGATCTACCGCCCCGGCACCCGTGTTCCGGTGGGCGCGCTCTACCTGGGCGACAAGCCGCGCACCCGCTTCTTCGACGAAACCTCGGCCGACGCCCGCCTGTACCGCAGCCTGGAAGCAGCGTTCGGCGGCGATGCGGTGTTCATCGCCTCCAGCACGCGCGATGGCCGCAGCGTGCTGGTGGAAACCTGGTCGGGAAGCAATCCGGGTGACTTCTACATCTTCGACACCGTCGCCAAGAAGGCCGAGCACCTGATCAGCCGCGGCGCATGGGTCGACCCGGACACCGCCGCCAAGGTCCAGCCGTACGCCTTCAAGGCGCGCGACGGCATGGAGCTGCACGGCTACCTCACCCTGCCGGCCGCGTCGGCAGGGGCGAAGCCGCCGATGGTGGTGATGCCGCATGGCGGCCCCTTCGGCATCTTCGACGACGGCAGCTATGACGCGGAAGCGCAGATGCTGGCCGGGGCCGGTTACGCGGTGCTCCAGGTCAACTTCCGGGGTTCGGGCAACTTCGGCCGCGCCTACCAGCATGCCGGCGCCAAGCAGTGGGGTGCCGCCATGCAGGATGACGTGACCGATGCGACCCGCTGGGCGATCAGCCAGGGCCACGCCGATCCCGCCAGGGTCTGCATCTATGGCGCCAGCTACGGCGCATACGCGGCGATGATGGGCGCGGCCCGCGAGCCGGGCATGTACCGCTGCGCCGCCGGCTACGTCGGCGTGTACGATCTGCCGATGATGCACACCACCGGCGATGTCCAGCGCAGCGGCTCGGGCAGCACCTACCTGAAGGAATGGCTGGGCAGCCCCAACGACGTGGCCGCGGTGTCGCCGGTCAACCTTGCCGACCGCATCAAGGTGCCGGTGTTCCTGGCGGCGGGCGGCGAAGACGAGCGCGCCTCGATCCAGCACACCAAGCGCATGGAAGCGGCGCTGCAGAAGGCCGGGGTGCCGGTGGAATCGCTGTACTACTCCACCGAAGGCCATGGCTTCTATACCGACCCGCACCGCCGCGAGTACTACGGCAAGCTGCTGGCATTCCTGTCGCGCAGCCTGGGTGGCAAGACCGCGGGCGCGGCGGCCGCCGCCTCGCCCTGAGCGCAACCACGATGACGCACGAACGGCACCTGCGGGTGCCGTTCGTGTTTCTGGCCGTGGGCGGATGGCGCCGCACGCGCGGTTCTGTCTAGAATCGGCGACCCGGACAGGGGGTCCGGACCAAGGGGGAAGGATGCGCAAGACACTGATGGCCGCGCTGCTGGGCGCCGGCTGTGCGTTGCTGTCGGCGGGGGCCGGCGCGGTCGACCTGGAGCGCTACCTGCGCGACGATGCGTTCACCAACATCAAGATTTCGCCGGACGGCACCTATGTCGCCGCCAGCGTGCCGCTCCAGGACGCGACCGCCATCGCGATCCTGCGCACGTCCGACATGGCGATGGTCGGCTCGTTCCGCCCGCCGCGCGACAACCACGCCGGCAGCTTCGACTGGGTCAGCAACCAGCGCCTGGTGATCGGCCTGGCGCAGAAGTGGGGCCGCCTGGACAAACCCCGCCCGACCGGCGAGCTGTACGGCATCAACGCCGATGGCAAGAGCGGCGAGCTGCTGGTCGGCTATCGGGTCGGTGGGCTCAACGACAGCCAGGTGTCGGCCTTCCTGACCGACGATCTCGTCGATGACGAGCGCAACGTGCTGATTGCCGTGTGGCCGTTCGCCGAAAATCCCTACACCCGCATCGAACGCATGGACGCGGTCACCGGGCGGCGGATCGTGGTGGCGCGCTCGCCCGTCCAAGGCGCGTACTTCACCACCGACAACAGCGGTGAAGTGCGGTTCGCACTGGGTTCGGGCTCGGACAACGTGCAGAAGCTGTACTACCGCGTGCAGCGCGGCGACGACTGGGTGCTGCTCAACGATGAAGCGGTCAGCCGGCGCGTCGAGAAGCCGTTGGGCTTCTCCGCCGACGGCAGCCTGGCCTACCTGTGGATCGAGCAGACCGAGGGCCCCGATGCCATCGTCAGCTGGAACCCGCAGACCAACGAGCGCCACACCCTGCTGCGCGACGAGGTGGTGGACCCGGGCCTGGTGATCTACCAGCCGGGCACCCGCATTCCGGTGGGCGCGCTCTACTACGGCGACGTGCCGAAGGCGCGCTTCTTCGACGATACCTCCAGTACCGCGCGGCTGTACCGCAGCCTGCAGGCGGCGCTGCGCAGCCCGGTGTACATCACCTCCAGCACTCGCGACGGGCGCATCGTGCTGGCGCAGACCTGGTCGGGCAGCAACCCGGGCGACTTCTACCGCTACGACACGGTGGAGAAGAAGGCCACGCTGCTGGCCAGCCGCAGCAGCTGGATCGATCCGTCACAGAGCGCACAGGTGCGCCCGGTGGCATTGAAGGCGCGCGATGGCCTGCCGTTGCATGGCTTCCTGACCGTGCCCAATGGCAAGGACGCGCGCCGTCTGCCGATGGTGGTGGTGCCGCATGGTGGGCCGATCGGCGTGTTCGACGAAGGCGGCTATGAGCATGAAACCCAGCTGCTCGCGGCGGCCGGGTATGCAGTGCTGCAGATCAACTTCCGCGGCTCGTCCAACTATGGGCGCGCGCACACCGCTGCGGCCAAGCACCAGTGGGGCCTGCGCATGCAGGACGACGTGACCGATGCCACGCGCTGGGCGATCGAGCAGGGCATTGCCGATGAAAAGCGCATCTGCATCTACGGCGCCAGCTACGGGGCCTATGCGGCGTTGATGGGCACCGTGCGCGAGCCGGGGCTGTACCAGTGTGCGGCCGGTTACGTGGGCATCTACGACCTGCCGCTGATGTTCGAGCGCGGCGACATCCAGAGCGACCGTTCCGGCATGACCTACCTGCGCGACTGGCTGGGCGCGCCGGAAGCGTTGGGCGAGCGTTCGCCGGTGAACCTGGCCGCGCAGGTGAAAGTGCCGGTGTTCCTGGCCGCCGGCGGCGAAGACAAGCGCGCCCCGATCCAGCACACCAAGAAGATGGAGGCGGCGCTGCGCAAGGCCGGCAGTCCGGTCGAAGCCCTGTACTACAAGAGCGAAGGCCATGGCTTCTACACCCCGGAACACCAGCGCGAGTACTACACCCGCCTGCTGGCCTTCCTGTCGCGCAGCCTCGGCGGCCAGACCGCTTCAGCCGCCCAACCCTAGGGTTGGGCGGCCACGCGCCGCATCAGAACGCCATGCGCACCTGCATCTGCGCCTGCACATCGCGAACGCCCATCAACCGCTCCGCCATCAGCGCGCCGCCAAAATCGGCGCGCAGGTAACGATAGTCGGCCCCCAGCATCACCCGGTAATCCATGCCTGAAGGTGCCAGCCCCGGCACCGCGAACGCGTGCCCGCCGGCACCGTGCAGCGTTGCGCTGCGCACATCGGCGCGATAGGCCATCGAGCGGAACATCGCGGCATCACCCCGCACAGACCAGCCGTGGCCCAGGCGACCACGGAAGGCGCTGCCCAGCTCCAGCTGCACACCGCTGCGCGTTCCCGCGCCCACCGACAACCCGAAGGCGTCGGCACCGTACTCATGGAAGGCCGCTTCGCGGGCGTGATACGCCGTTGCGCCCAGCCGCGGCTGCCAGCGCAGCCCACCGGCCGCCAATTCCGTGCTCAGCGTGCTGCCCAGCCGGGTGCGCGACAGCGCGCGCTGGCTGTGTGCGCTCATGCGCGTGCTGCCCCAGTGCAGCTGGCGCTGGCCATCGGTCTGGTGCCATTCGTTGCCCAGCGTGTGCTGCAGGGTGAACGCGCCCAGCGGCTGGGCCATGCCAATGCCGGCAAACCGCGACTGCGAGCGGGCCTGGCCGCCATCGGTGGAGAAGTCCGAGCCGAGCAGGCCTGTGCTCAGCTGCAGCTGCCGCCCACCTCCCATCGCCAGGGCCACCTGCATGCCGGTGCCGGTGCCCTGCACGCCGGAGGCCGTGGCCGACCCGGGTCCGAACGCGACCACGCCGGTGCCGTTGCCCGGCGTGGCGCGGGCCAGGCTCGACCAGAACGCGTCGCCATTGGCGGTCAGGCGCATCCCGGCCGCCGCCAGGCCGCTGCCGGACAGCTGCCGCAGCGCGTGGTTGAATTCGGCGGCGCTGGCCACTTCCAGGCTGTGGTACAGCGCGTTGTTGGCGTAGCCCGATTCCAGCGCGGCGGCGATGTCCTGCGTGCCGGTCCCGGCGATGTCGCGATAGTCATTGCGGGTCATCACCACGTCGACATTGCCGGCCTCGTCGCGCTCGGCCTGTGCCTGCCAGACCACGGTGGCGCTGCTGATGTTCTGTTCGCCGCCGTCCGCGCCTACGAATACCTTTTCCAGGCGGACCTGCGAGGCGTCGGTGCCTCGGGTGAATCCGGTATCCACGTTCACGTCGGACAGTTCGCCCCCTTCATGCAACACCATCTGCCCGGCACTGCCGTCGGCGTTGGTGCCTACCGTGTAGCCCGAAACGCCGCGCGGTGCCTGCCAGCCCAGGTCCGGGGCAGGGCGATCGGCGTCCTGGCTCGCCTGGTCGGCGTGCACGCCGCTGCCACGGCCATACACATTGACCTGCCCGTTGTTGACCAGGCGGCCGCCGCCACCAGCACCCATCTGGAAGGCGTGCGAGTTGTCGGCATGGATGTTGATCACACCGCCGCGGCGGTTGTTGAGCGTGGCCGAGCCGTCGGACTGCATGGCCACCATGTCCTGGCCGTTGTTGCCGCCGGCCACGCCGAGGTTGATCACCCCGTCGTTGATCAGCGTGGCGCCGCGCGCGCCGGACATCGCCACCGCGCCGTCACCGGTCACGGTCAGCGTGCCCTGGTTGAGCAGGGTCGCCTGCGCGCCTTCAGCGTGCAGCGCCGACTGCCGCTGGGCGTGGCTGATGATATGCGCGCCGGCGCGGTTGATGCCGGCGCTGGCATGGCTGTCGGCAATGAGGGTCAGCACGCGCGCATTGCCCTGCACCGTGACCAGGCCATGGTTGTCGAACGCTTCGATGAGGTCGCGCTCGTTGCCGACGCGTGCGGTCACCGCATGCACCAGCGAACCCTGGTTGAGCGTGCCGCTGGCGTTGACGGTGCCGTGGTTCTTGAACTCGGCCATGCCGGTGAGCGCGAAGCCGCCGCCCTGTACGCTGAGCGTGGCGTTGCGGCGGCGTTCGCCGTTGTCGAATTCGCTTTCGCCACTGAGCGTGACCCGCGTGTCGCGCAGCTGCATGTCGCCGAGATTCTCGAGCTCGGCATCGCCTTCCAGCTGGATCGTTGCATCCTGCGCCAGCAGGGTGCCGTGGTTTTCCAGGCTGCCATCGCGGCGCAGCTGCAGCCGGCCGAGGAGTTCGAGCGTGCCATGGTTGTCCAGGTCGCCATCGTTCTCCACCACCAGGCTGGCTGCCTGGCCGATGCGCAGGCTGCCGGTGTTGCGCAGGTGGCCGTCATTGCGCACGCTGAGGGTGCCGGCGTTGATGCGCAGGCTGCCTTCGTTGCGCGCCGCGCCGGTGACGCGGGTTTCCACGTTGCGGTCCCAGCTGATCTCGCCGCCCGGTCCGGCCAGGAACTGGTTGCCGCCGTACTGGCCGCCTTCCGAGCCCGGCGGGACGCCGCCTCCACCGCCGCCGCCGTCACTGCCACCACTGCCGCCCCCACCCCCTGCCGCCGCTGCGGCCGCACCTGCCAGCGCGACGCCGCCAATCAGCCACGGGGTGGTGCTGGACGATGCTTCGTCCTGCGCCTCACACACGCTGTGGTCAGGATCGATGTCGCAATCGACAGTTTCTGCATCGGCGTTGCCCGCATATGCGGGCAACGAAAGCGAGGTGCACAGTGCCAGCGCGATGAGTACGGCGAGCGGGCGGTGGGGCGGAGCAGCGTGACGCATTGGGAAAGTTCCATGAACGCAGGGAGCGCCATGGTGGGGAGCGATGGAAAACGTGTATCTACAACTTGCTTCAACGCGGCCGGACTGTGACCGGATCGAATGGTGTTAGGAAGTGTTTATGTGCATGGGGTGTGGCGGCTTACTTGACCCCGTGCATCATCCGCTTCAGCAGGGGCGAACCGGCGAACGCCACGGCGGCACAGCCCAGGCCGATCCACATCAGCAGCCAGAACAGGTGTTCGTAGCTGGCGGCGGCCGCGGCGATGTTCATGGTTTCGCCTTCGGGCACTTCGATGGCGGCAAGCTTGCCGAACAGCGCGGCGAGGGTTTCGGAGAACGCGGTGGCCAGGAACCAGGTGCCCATCATCAGGCTCACCACGCGCGGGGCGGCGAGCTGGGTAACGGCGGACAGGCCCACCGGCGAGAGGCACATTTCACCGATCTCCAGCACCAGGTAGGCGAGCACCAGCCACCACACGCTGGCCATCTGGCCGGTGCTGCCGACCTGCTGGGCCGCGAGGGCGAGCGGAATGAAGGAAAGTGCGGCAAACACCAGGCCGAGCGAGGATTTGACTGGTTTGGAGGGATCCAGGCGGCGCTTGTCGAGCCATGCCCACAGCACGGCGAACAGGGGGGCGAGCACGACCAGGAACAGGCCGCCCAGGTAGGTGAGGGAACCGGCGGTCTGCGGAATCACCAGGCAGTCGCGGATCAGCAGCACCAGCATCAGGGCGACGATGGCGATGAACAGGGTGCGCGGTGCGGTGGACCCGGGGCGGCGTTCGGACAGGCGCGCGGCGACCACGAAGCCGAGCGGCGCCAGCAGCAGGGAAGCGATCGACCACGGGATCGGGGTGCCGCCCTGGATCACCAGCGCGGGAACGAGGTCCTTGGTGAGCATGCGGTCGGTGAAGGTGACCCAGGAGCCGTAGGTCTGCTCGTAGAGGGTGAAGAACACCAGGGCCATGAAGATGAGGGCCATGAGGGCGATCATCTGCTGGCGTTGCACGGGGGTGCAGCGGGTGCCGGTGAACCAGGCGAACCAGAGCAGCACGCCGCCAAGCACGACGACCATGAGCAGCAGGGCGAGGCTGATTTCGCCGCCGATGGCGAAGGCGCCGTTGGCGGCGGACCACATCAGGGCGGCGACGGGAATGACGCCGAGCACGGCGATGCCGTAGATCAGCCATTCGCGGGGGATGCCGGCAATGCGCTGGCGCAGGGCGGCGACGTTGGTGGGTTCGGCGTGGCCCTGCAGGTACTTCTGGCCCCAGAGGAACATGGCCAGGCCGATGACCATGCCGATGCCGGCGGCGCCGAAGCCGTATTTCCAGCCATAGGCTTCGCCGAGGAAGCCACAGACGAGGGAGGCGAACAGGGCGCCGAGGTTGATGCCGGCGTAGAACAGGGAGAAGCCGGAATCGCGGCGGGGGTCGCCTTCGGGGTAGAGCTTGCCGACGATGGTGGAGATGTTGGGCTTGAGGAAGCCGACGCCCATGATGATGAGGGCAAGGGAGAGGTAGGTGATGCCGAGGGCGGCATCGTCGCGCACGACCTGGCCGTCGATGCGGGTGGCGGCGTGGCCTTCGAAGGCCATGCCGAGGTGGCCGAGGACGAGCAGGATGCCGCCGAACACGACGGCTTTGCGCATGCCCAGCCAGCGGTCGGCGAGCAGGCCGCCGAACACGGGAATGCAGTAGACCAGGCCGCCGTAGGCGCCGAGCAGGTCAAGGCCGGCCTTGTCGCCGAACAGGTGGTACTTGGTGAGGTACAGCAGCAGCAGCGCCTTCATGCCGTAGAACGAGAAGCGCTCCCACATCTCGGTGAAGAAGCAGACGTAGACGCCTTTGGGGTGGCCAAGGAAGTCGTCGGAAGCAGAAAGGGCGGTGGCGGTCATCGGGCGATATGCGACAAAACAGGTCGCGATTATCACCCAGAGGGTCCGCGCCAAGAGCGCGGCGTTTCGGTTGTTACGGCGCGGGCCGAGGGCGGGGCACCCTGGCCGGACGCGCGTGAACCCATCCATGGGGCTCATCGCAGCATCCATGCTGCTCAAGGTCCGGCCAGGGT
>NZ_JASCOP010000112.1:0-13716 GCF_029959395.1 Stenotrophomonas sp. PS02300 | reverse complement strand
GCGCCCGACCGTGGGTCGGGCGACAACACGGCGCAATGGAACGTTCGTCACCATGAATGAACTCACCGTCGACTCTGCCTCTCCTGCGCTACGCGCTGGTGGCGTCATTGCTTACCCCACCGAAGCGGTCTGGGGCCTGGGCTGCGACCCGGCCAACGAAGCGGCGGTGCTGAAGCTGCTGAAGCTCAAGCAGCGGCCGGTCGAGAAGGGCATGATCCTGGTCGCGGCCGACCTGGCCCAGCTGGAAGGCTGGGTCCGTGTCGACGCGCTGCCTGCCGAGCGCAAGGCCGAGGTGCTGGCCAGCTGGCCCGGCGCCCACACCTGGATCCTGCCCGCCGGGCCTCGCGCGCCGCGCTGGATCACGGGGGAACACACGGGCATCGCCGTTCGGATCAGCGCCCACCCGCTGGTGGTGGCGCTGTGCCGTGCGTGGGGCGGGCCGCTGGTGTCCACCAGCGCCAACCTGGCCGGCCAGCCGCCGGCGCGCAGCCGCGCCGGACTGGACCCGGACCTGCTGCGCGACCTGGATGGCCTGGTTGACGGCGCCACCGGTGGCCTGGACCAGCCCACGCCGATCCGCGACGCCCTCACCGGCCAGGTGCTGCGTACCTGAGCCGCATGGCGTTCTTTGCGCCTGCACAGGCAAGGCCGCACACTGCGGCCATGCGCCCACACCCTGCCCTCCCAATGTATCTGTTGCTGCTGTGCAGTGCCCCGCTGGCGGCGCAGGACAGCAGCGTGCGTGTCTACCGCTGCGTCGGCAGCAACGGGGCGGTATCGCTGCAGGACGCCCCGTGCCGCGACGGCCGCCAGGAAGTGCGCGAGATGCAGCGCCCACGCGATCCGGCGCCGCGCGTGGTGCGCAGCGACCGTGCGCCCGCCACGCCGGCGCCGGCAGCGCCCGAACGCGAGGTGCGCTATGTGCAGGTGCAGCCGCCGCAGCCGATGTACGAATGCATCCGCGACGATGGCAGCCGCTATACCAGCGAAACCAGCGAGGGCAATCCGCGCTGGGTACCGGTGTGGACCAGCGCCTGGATTCCCGGACGCCGGCCCGGCGGCATCCATCCCGGCCCTGGTCCCGGGCCGGGACCGGGCCCGGGACCCCGTCCGCTGCCCCCGATCGCGCCGATGGGCAGCGGCTCGGTCACCTCCAGTGGCGGCTCGCTGACGGTCTCCGGCGGCGGCTCACGGGTCGGCGGCAGTCTTTCGGTCGGCAGCGGCAGTACCCAGTGGCACAGCGAAGGGTCGGCCTATCCGGGTACGTACCAGGACGTGGTGGTTCCAGCCGGCAACGTGCTGGTGCGCGATCAGTGCCACCCGTTGCCCGCCAGCGAAGTCTGCTCGATCCTGCGCGACCGCCGCTGGGAGCTGGTGCGGCGCTACAACAGCGCGTTGCAGGGCGAGCGCGACGCGATCAGCCGCGAGCAACGCGGCGTGGATGCGCGCCTTGACCGGGATTGCCGATAGGGCGCGGCAACCGGTGCGTTGTATCCTGCGCCGATGAAACCGTATTGGCTCCTGTTGCTGTGCGTGGCGTCGTCGGCGATGGCCGATGAGCCGATCGTGTTCCGCTGTACCGATGCCGACGACAACGTGACCGTGCAGGGCAAGCCCTGCCCGGCCGGCAGCCACCAGGTGATCCAGCGCATGAACGCCGCGCCGTCGCGCGCGGAGGTGTCCGTGTCGACCCAGCCTACGCCCGCGGCGCCTGCCGCGCCGGCGGTCGCGCCGTTGTCTCCGGCACCGATGCCGCCGCAGGTACCCGGCAAGGCGCAGCCGATGGAGCGCATGATTTCAGAGGCGTACGAAGTACCCCGGGGCACCGCGATCCTGGACAGCGCCAACCTGCCCAAGCCCGGCGACGAGCTGCCCGGCGACGGCCCCGCGAAACCGCCGCTGCCGCCGATCTACCAGTGCCAGGGCCAGGACGGCGGGCGCTACCTGCACGAGCTTGAGCCGGCGCCACCGACCTGCGTGCTGCTGTCGGTCACCGCGCTGGGCGGCAACACACCGGTCAACGCCGCCAGCTGCGAAGTGATCCGCGACACCTGCGAACCGCTGCCGGAGGACCAGCGTTGCAACGCATGGCAGCAGCGTTTCCGCGATGCACGCGGGCGCGAGCGCTTCGCCTCACCCGGCACTGCCGCCGCAGCCGCGGCCGAGCGCCAACGGCTCGAAAGCGTGCTGTCGGAAAGCAACTGCGCAGTTCCCCGGTAGGTACCGACCGTTGGTCGGTACGCCTCAGAACCCGTAGCGCAGGAATCCGCCATCCACGGCAATGCATTCGCCGGTGACGTAGCTGGCAGCGGGCAGGCACAGGAACCCGACGGCGGCAGCCACTTCCTCAGGCTCGCCGATGCGCCGCATCGGGGTGCGGTCGATCACCTGTTCGTAGTAATCCGGGTCCGCCAGCGGGCCGGAGGTGCGGCGAGTGCGGATGTACCACGGCGCCACCGCGTTGACGCGGATGCCGTCTTCGGCCCACTCCACCGCCAGGTTCCGGGTCATCTGGTGCATCGCCGCCTTGGTCATGCCGTACACCGCACCGCTGCGCACATGGGTGAGCCCGGAGACACTGCCGACATTGACGATGGCCGAGGCCGCGTGGCGTGCCAGCAGCGGGTGCGCGTAACGCGACAGCTCGAACGCCGAAAACAGGTTCGTCTCGAAGATGCCGCGCCACTCGTCTTCGGTGTATTCGGTGGCCGGCTTGGTGATGTTGCCGCCGGCATTGTTGATCAGCAGGTGCAGGCCGTCGCTGTGATCTTCCACCCAATCCAGGATCTCGCGGCGATCCTCGTCGTCGGAGACGTCGGCGGACAGGCCGTGGATCTCACGGTCGGGATAGGTATCGGCCAGCTCGTCGCGGGCCATCTCCAACGCGTCGGCATCGCGGCCGACAATGAGCAGGTCCGCACCAAACCCGAGCAGTTCGCGCGCGATCGCCAGGCCGATACCGGCACTGGCACCGGTGATCAATGCGGTCTGTCCATCCAGTCGCCAACGATGCGCACTCACCTGCTTCTCCTGCCTTGGGGCACTGCAGGATAGCCCGCATGCCGGTGCGGCGCACCCCATCACACACGGGCTGGCACAGCGGTGAGACACTGCGCTTCCCTGGGTTCGCGCGCGAGGTTGCCATGTTGATCCGTATCGCCCTTCCGCTGGCCGGCCTGCTCGCCCTGAGCGGCTGCAACCGCCCGGTGCCACCGGACCCGGACAAGCGACCGGAGCCCCAGGCCACCGCACTGCGCGACGCCATGCAGCAGCCGCTGGACAAGGCCAAGGCCGCGCGCGAAACGCTGGAAGAAGCACCCGACACCAGCGCCGCCGACGAGGTCGAAGCGGGCCGGTAATTCGCACCCACCTGTCTTGATCACCGCATCAGAAAACCCGGCCAAGGCCGGGTTTTCTGCTTTTCGCATCTACGCGGTCAGCGATCTCCTGCGCGACATTCCTGAAAGCGACCGGACCACGCCGGGCGTAATCAAGAGGCTTCAACACGACGTCGCAGCCGTCGAGGACGCGCTCATGAAACCAACGTTCCCATCCACACCTTCACAACCATCATACCCGTTACGGGTATACTTGGCGCAACGCACGTGACGCGCGCTCTGAAGCGCAAAGACTTCGCGCGATGGCAGCTTCGTGAAAAGCTGACGGATGCAGCGTTGTGCAGGGCGATCCATGAAATGGAACGCGGACTTTTCGACGCGGACCTGGGCCGATGCCTCTACAAGAAACGTGTGGCACGGCCAGGCGGGGGGAATATCGCACCCTGCTCTCAGCCCGAACTGGCAACCGTTATGTCTTTCTGCACGGATTTGCCAAGAGCGACAAGGCGAACATCACGCAGGAAGAAAGGGAAGCGCTTCAGATCGCTGGAAAAGCCTTCCTTGATCTAACCCCGGCCGCGCTGGAAAAAGCACTTCAGCTCGGCGTTCTATTGGAGATACGTTGTGAGCAAGCTAGTCGAATCCTTGCGTGATGATCTTGCCGCGCTCTACGAAGCGGGTGCGATCGACAAAGTGACCATGCGCGAGTTCGATGCCGTCTGCCCACCGCGCGTTAGGGACTTCAGCGCCACTGACATCAAACGCCTGCGGGAAGGCTTGAAGTTCAGCCAGCCCATCTTCGCCCTTCACCTGCATACGTCCGCGTCGACCATCCGCAAGTGGGAGCAAGGCGAGACCCATCCCACGGGTCCCGCGCTCAAGCTTCTCAACATCATTGCCGACAAGGGACTGCAGGCGATTCTTTGAGCCGGCCAGCGATGGAAACGAAAAAACCCGGCCTTGGCCGGGTTTTTTCGTTGCCGCATGCGGATATCAGAAGCCGCAGAAGCAGTAGGCCAGCGCCTTCACCGGGGCGCTGCCGCGCGGGTCGCGGGCGGCGTCTTCGACGAAGCGCAGCTGGGTGTCCACTTCCGGCATCGAACGGGCCAGCATCATCCGCGCCACGCCCGATTCGCCCAGCATCCAGGCACCGGCATGGCTGCCGGCGAAGCCGCTGAGGAACTGCGCGAACGGGGTGGCCGGCTTTTCGATGTAGCGCACGCGCACCTTGTCCGGGCCGCCCAGCTTGGCGCGGTTGGAGGCGTCTGCAATGGCCGCCTTCAGGCCACCGAAGGCATCGACCAGGCCGCGTTCCTTGGCCTGCGCACCGCTCCACACGCGACCGCGAGCGACTTCGTCCACCGCTTCCACCGGCTTGCTGCGTGCATCGGCCACCTTGCCGGTGAAATCGGCGTAACCCTTGTTGATCACCGACTGGATCACCTGGCCCACGGCCGGGTCCATCGGGCGGGTGATGTCGAACGCACCGGCGAAGCGGGTGGTACCCACGCCATCGGTGTGCACGCCGATCTTGTCCAGCGAACGCGACAGGTTCGGGATCATGCCGAAGATGCCGATCGAACCGGTGATCGTCGACGGATCGGCATAGATGCGGTCGGCATTCATGCTGATCCAGTAGCCGCCCGATGCCGCCAGGTCGCCCATCGACACCACCACCGGCTTGCCGGCCGCCTTCAGCGCCACCACTTCACGGCGGATCTGCTCGGAAGCGAACACTTCGCCACCGGGCGAATCCACGCGCAGCACCACGGCCTTCACGTTGTCGTCGTCGCGCGCTTCGCGCAGCAGCGCCGAGGTCGACTCACCGCCCACGCGGCCGGCCGGCAGGTCGCCACCGGCGATCTCGCCGGAGGCCACCACCACCGCCACCTGCGGACGCGAATCCACCGGCGAACGGCGGGTGTCGAGCTGGGTGAGGTACTCATCGAGGTTGATGCTGCGGAAACCACCGTCGGCGTCTTCATCGGCCACGCCACGGTCGGCCAGCAGGTCCTCGACTTCCTCGCGGGTCTTCAAGCCATCCACCAGCTTCTGCTGCAGGGCGAACTTGGCCAGGTCGCCACCGGCGGCGGCAATGCCTTCGGGCATGGTGTCGATGCCGGCGGCCAGCTGCGCGGCGTCCAGCTTGCGCGCCGTGGCGATGTCGGCCAGGTAGCGCTGCCACACGTCGTTCATCCAGAACAGGTCGGCTTCCTTGGCCTGCGGCGACGCCGCGTCGAGCACGTACGGTTCGGCGGCTGACTTGTATTCGCCCACCTTGAACAGGTGCACGTCCACGCCCAGCTTGTCCTGCAGGCCGGTGCGGAAGTACTGGCGGTAACGGCCGAGGCCTTCCAGCACCACCCCGCCCATCGGGTCGAGGTAGATCTCCTTGGCCTGCGCGGCCAGCAGGTATTGCCACTGGCTCATGTTGTCGCTGTACGCCACGATGTCCTTGCCCGACGCGCGCAGTTCCTGCAGCGAGGCGGCTACTTCACGCATCGAGGCGAAACCGCTCGGCTGCAGCTTGTCCAGCTGCAGCACCACGCGTTCGATCTTCTTGTCCTCACGCGCGGCATCCAGCGCACGCACCAGGTCGCGCAGCTGCACTTCCTCGGCGCTGTTGTCGCCAATGGCCTTGGCGAGCGCACGGCTGACCGGATCGGCACTGAACTGTTCGACCAGGCGGCCTTCCGGCGCGATCACCAGCGTGGTGCGGTCCTGCAGGGTGCGGCCACTGCTGGCGCCCTTGCCCATCGCGAAGACGAACAGGACCAGGATCAGCAGCAACAGGCCGAAGAACAGCAGGTTGAGGATCAGCCTGCGGGTAAAGTTCATCACATCCCACAGCCCGATGAAGAAGCTGGCGACGGGATTGCGACGCACGGGTTGGTTCATGGGGAAAACTCCAGTTGGCTTCTTGCCGTGGTACCAGCATAGCCCGTGCCGGACAGCCCGGCATCGGACACAAGTAAGGGGGCCGTCAGGCCGGCAGGTTCAGGTCATTGCCGACACGGCGACTGCTCACGCGCAGCCGCCACGCCATCAGGATCGCCGCCGCGGTCAGGCCCAGGATCAGGCCCAGCCACATGCCCTGCGGGCCCATGCCCAGGCCCAGGCCAAGCCCGGCGCCGAGCGGCATGCCCAGCCCCCAGTACGAGAACATGGCGATGAACATCGGCACGCGGGTGTCCTTCAGGCCGCGCAGCGCACCCGCCGACAGCACCTGGATGCCATCCGGGAACTGGAACGCGGCCGCATACAGCAGCAGGGTGGAGGCCAGCGCGGCCACGCCCATGTCGGCGGTGTACACCCCGACGATGGCGTCGTGCCCGAACAGCAGCACCAACGCCGACATCGTCTGGGTACCCAGGATGATCAGCAGGCCGGCGATGGCCGCGCGGCGCACGCCCAGCCCATTGCCGCTGCCCACCGCATGGCCCACGCGCACGGTGGTGGCTTCGGCCACGCCCATCGGGATCATGAAGCACAGCTGGGCCACGTTGATGGCGATCTGGTGCGAGGCCGCCTCGGTGGCGCCCAGGCGGCCGATCAGCAGGGCGGTGACGATGAACAGCCCGCCTTCCATCAGCACCGTGATGCCTATCGGCAGGCCGGTGCGCAGCAGGTCCCAGATCGCCGCCCAGCGCGGCAGCTCCAGGTGCGAGAACAGTTCCAGGTGGGCGAACCGCCTGGTCTTCCAGAGGTAGCCGGCAAAGCACAGCGCCTGGATCCACATCATGGTGGCCGAGGCGATGCCCAGCCCTTCGGCGCCCATTTCCGGGAAGCCCAGCTTGCCGTAACACAGCACGTAGCCCAGCGGCGCCAGCACCAGCAGGCCGCCGAAGCCGAGCAGCATGGTCGGCAGCGTCCAGTGCATGCCTTCGCTGAGGTAGCGCATGCAGAAGTACAGGGTCAGCGCCGGGCCACCCCAGCGCACCGCGTGCAGGAACGCGGTCGCGCCCGGCACGATGTCCGGGGCGATGCCGAAGGCAGGCAGAAGCGGCGGCACCACCGTGAGGAAGGTGAACATGATCAGGCCCAGGCCCAACGCCAGCCACAGCGCCTGGCGGAACAGCGGGCCGATATCGCGCTCGCGGCCAGCGCCGTGCAGCTGCGACACCGAGGCGGTGAGCGAGATCAACGTGCCGATCGGGATCAGCATCGGCAGCCACAGCAGGGCGGTGCCGATGGTGACCGCCGCCAGCGTCTGGGTACCGTGGTGCCCGGCGATGACGTTGTCGACGAAGGAAATCAGGCCAGTGGAGATGTGGCCAAGGACCAGCGGCAGCGCAAGCAGGCCGGTGGCGCGCACTTCCCGGGAGAGGCGCGGCGTGGAGGTAGCGATGGACATGGGATCACAGACGGCAACTACGGCAGCGCGCGGAGGGCACAGGCACCGGGTTGCGGCCGGTCATCTTACGCTCAACGCACCAGGTTTTCCTTCAACCAGGCATCGCGCGCGGCCGGCGCCAGCCCCAGGAACTGGTCGCGCACCTGGTCGCGCTCCTGCGGCGGGGTGCGCTGGGCAATCAGGGTGAGCTGGGCCAGCTGGCCTTCGTTGAGCTGGCGCAGCGCGGCCAGTGCCGGCTCGCGCTGGTCGGCGGGCAGGTAGCCGAACAGGCCCTGCAGCTTGGGGAAATGCTGGCCCAGCTGCGGGCCCAGCAGCCAGCCATCGCGGAAGCGCTGGTCCTGTTCGTCGAAGCGGGCCCGCAGCGCCTGCTGCTGGGCGGCCGGCATCGCGGCGATGCGGCCGGCCGCCTCGCGGATGCGGGCGCGTTCGGATGCGGGCAGTGCCTGCCATTGCGCATAGCGGCTGCGCAGTTCGCGCAGCTGGGCCGGATCCAGCGCGCCCGGTGTGGCGGGAATGGCGGGTGTCGTGACCGGCACAGGCGTAGCGGCCGGCAGGGGCAGCGGCTGTGGCGCGGCATGTGCACCGGCGGCCAGGCCCACGGCGAGCAGCAGGATGGACTTATTCATCAGCGGCAGCCGTCTCCAGGCCGGCGGTGGCAGGTTCGGGGCGGCTGGGCTGCGGCTGCGATTCGTCCACCGGGACCGGGCCACCCGCCGCGGCCCACGCATACAGGTCGGCGTCGCGGGCGAGCATCAGGTCCGGGTCGGCCAGCATGGCCGCGTCGCTGGCGGCGTGGGCTGGATCGGCCGGTGCCGTTACCGGCAGGTCTTCGGCCGCCAGCGGCTCGACCCGCACCGGGTCGCTGATGGACACCGCGCCGTCGGGCACGCTGGCCTCCGGGGCGAGCGCCGGGCTGCGGTGCTTCCACCACGCCGCACCGCCCAGCAACACGGCGGTGGTGACCAGCAGGATCAGCAGGCCACGCCACAGGGGCCGGCGATTGTGACGGCGGGCCGCCGTGCGCCGGGGCGCCGCATCGGCCGGTGCGGGCGCGCGCCAGGAGGCTGGCCCCTTGCCCGGCGCGGGGGCCGGTGCGGGCTGGTGCAGCTGCTGCAGCCGGCTGGCCGGCAACTCGCGCAGGCGCTGCTGCACCTGTTCGGCCAGGGCACGCCAGCCTGCCGCATCGGGGTGGCCCTGCGCATCGCGCGGGCAGGCCTGCGCCAGCGCCTGCTGGTAGTCGGCCACCGGCATGTCCAGGATCTGCGCGGCGGCCGCCTCGTCCAGCCCGCCGCCTACCCGCAGCAGCAGCGCCAGGCGTGCCGGCGGGGCCAGGCTGGGCAGGTGCGCCAGGCCGGGGGCCCACTGGCCGCCGGGCGCCGGCATGCGGATCGGGGTGCGGTGGGCGAGCAGGATCCAGAACCGGTCCGGCCACTGCGCCATCGGCACATCGCTGGCGATGCCGGCGAAGGCGCGCATCACCGCCACCAGGGCCTGCTCGGCGACGGTCGAGTCGCCGCACTGCAGTTCGGCAACCACCAGGGCGCGGCGTTCGACGCCTCGCAGGAATGCGGACAGCGCACCCGCTGCAGTAGAGGAAACAGGGGCGTTCACAGCCGTCATAGCAACTCCATCAAGTGCCGAAATGATAGCGAGTGCGCCCGCGCAGGGGGATGCCGATACAGGCCATGTGCGACGACCGCAGTGCTGCAGAACGCTTGACAGCGGCGCAGGTTGTGCACAGCACCAACAAAATCGGCAGAAAACCGGCAGGTGAAGCCGGCGTCACCCATGTGTCAGCTGTGTTTCACAGCCATCTTATTGATTTATATGCATTTTGTTGTGTGGCTATTTTTTGACCAACCCAAGCTTGACTGCGGAACTCCCTGACAAACAGCTCGGAGTTCGACACCAGCACACAGACTTATCCACAGAAGATGTGGATAAGACCGAATCTCCAATAGCCACGGATATTTAGCTCCTATTTAGGTTCCACGACGCCAGCCGGCGCTCGGTTTCGAGCGCTGAACAGGGCCGGTCCCGGCCGCTACACTGGCGCGATGCTGCCCCCCGATCCAGCCCCCCTGCTGACCCTGGAAAGCGCTCCGGCGCCCCTGCCGGATGCTCCCTCCCTCCAGGTCGCCCTGCCGCTGCCGTTGCCGCAGTGGTTCGACTACGCCCCGCCGCCGGGCGCGCCACCTGGGCCCGGCATGGTCGGGCGACGCCTGCGGGTGCCGTTCGGCTCGCGCGAGCTGGTGGGTGTGGTGGCCGGGATCGGCACGGTGGCCGACGGCAACGCGCTGCGTGCTGCCGTGGAATGGCTGGACCCGGCGCCGCTGCTGGGCGGCGAGCTGTGGACCTCGCTGCAGTGGCTGGCACGCTATACCCATGCGCCGCTGGGCGAGGTGGTCAGCACCGCCCTGCCCGCGCCGCTGCGTCGCGGTGAGCCGGTACCCGACACCCATCGCTGGGGCTGGCAGCTCACGGCGGAAGGGATCGAACAACGCACCAAGCTGCGCGCCGGCACCCGTCCGCACCGCCTGGCCGAACAGCTGGCCGGCGGCAGCGTGGACGAGGACCTGCTGGACGAGGCGATGGACGACTGGCGCAGCGCGGCGCGCTCGCTGGCCAAGCGCGGCCTGGTAGAGCGCATCGCGCTGGAACACACCCCGGCGCCGCCGGCCCTCCGGCCGGGCCCGACCCCGAATGCGGAGCAGGCCAATGCCATCGCCGCGATCACCGCCCACGCACGGTTCGGCGCGTTCCTGCTCGACGGGGTGACTGGCAGCGGCAAGACCGAGGTGTACCTGCAGGCCATCGTGGACTGCCTGGCCCGCGGCCGCCAGGCGCTGGTGCTGGTGCCCGAGATCGGGCTGACCCCGCAGACGCTGGCGCGCTTCCGCAGCCGCCTGGGCATCGCGGTGCATGTGCTGCATTCGGGCTTGAACGACAACGAGCGCGCGCGGGTATGGGCCGCCGCCGCGCGCGGCGAGGCACAGGTGATCGTGGGCACGCGTTCGGCGGTGTTCACCCCGTTGCCCAACGCCGGGCTGATCGTGGTGGATGAAGAGCACGACGGCAGCTACAAGCAGCAGGACGGCATTCGCTACCACGCGCGCGATTTCGCGCTGGTGCGGGCCAAGGCGCTGGACGTGCCGGTGGTGCTGGGCAGCGCCACGCCGTCGCTGGAATCGCTGCACAACGCCCACGCCGGCCGCTACACCCACCTGCGCCTGAAGCAGCGCGCGGGCGAGGCGCGCCCGCCGCGGGTGCGGGTGCTGGATGTGCGCAAGCGCCCGCTGAAAGACGGCTTGTCGGCCGAAGTGATGGAAGGCATCGGCCAGCACCTGGCGGCCGGCCACCAGGTGCTGGTGTTCAAGAACCGCCGCGGTTACGCGCCGGTGCTGCTGTGCCACGACTGCGGCTGGACCGCGCCCTGCAAACGCTGCGATGCGCCGATGACGGTGCACGCCGGCGGGCGGCGCCTGCAGTGCCACCACTGCGGCGCGCGCCAACCGGCCCCGCTGGCCTGCCCCGACTGCGCCAGCCTGGCGCTGCAGCCACAGGGCATCGGCACCGAGCGCCTTGAAGAACACCTGGTGGAAGCCTTCGCCGATTTCCCGGTGATCCGCATTGATCGCGGTACGACCAATCGCCGCGACGCACTGGAAACCCAGCTGGCCACGCTGGGTGACCGTGCCGGCATCCTGGTCGGCACGCAGATCCTGGCCAAGGGCCACGACCTGCCGAAGCTGACCCTGGTCGTGGTGGTGGGCATCGACGAGGGCCTGTTCTCCGCCGATTTCCGCGCCAGCGAGAAACTGGCGCAGCAGCTGATCCAGGTGGCCGGCCGCGCGGGGCGCGCCACCGATGCCGGCGAAGTCTGGCTGCAGACCCACCACCCCGGGCACCCGTTGCTGGAAACGCTGGTCAACGGCGGCTACCACGCCTTCGCCGACGCCGAGCTGCAGCAGCGTGAAGCGGCCGGCTTCCCGCCGTTCGCGCATCTGGCGCTGATGCGCGCCGAGGCGCAGCAGGTGGAGCACGCCAACGCCATGCTGATGGCGGTGCGCGAGCTGATCGCGCACGAGTGCCCGGTGGAACGCTTCGGCCCGATGCCGGCACCGATGCCGCGCCGCGCCGGTTACCAGCGCACGCAGCTGCTGCTTTCAGCACCCTCGCGGCGGCCGCTGCATGGGCTGCTGGATCAGATCATGACCCAGGTGTATGGCCTGCCTCAGGCACGCAAGGTGCGCTGGTCGTTGGACGTCGATCCCACCGACCTGTATTGAAAGCGTGCGGACCCACGGTCCGCACCTGCCGTTACATCAGGTCAACGGCGTCATGACCGCTTTGACGTACGCCGGGCGCTGCTGCAGGCGCTGGTACCACGCTTCCAGGTGCGGCAACGACGGCCGCTGGATCGGCAGCTCGAACCACGCATAGACCAGCGCGCCCAGCGGAATGTCGCCCATCGCGAACTGATCGCCCGACAGCCACGGTTGCTGCGCCAAGGTGGCATCCGCCATACCCAGCAGCTCGCCGGCACGGGTGATCGCGGCATTGATGCGGGCCTCGTCGCGGTCGGCCGGGGCGGTGCGCATGATCCCCCAGATCAGATCGGTGTACAGCGGCGCCATGCGCGAGGTGCTCCAGTCCATCCACTTCTCGGCCTGGGCGCGCGCCATCGCATCTTCGGGGTACAGCGTGCCGAGCGCGTAGCGCGCGCTCAGGTAACGCACGATGGTGTTGGATTCCCACAGCGGCAGGCCGTGGTCTTCGATCACCGGCACCAGGCCGTTGGGGTTCATGCCCACGTATTCCGGCGACTGGGTGCCACCGAAGGGGCCGCCCACTTCGATGGACTCGTACGGCAGGCCGATTTCCTCCGCGCACCACAGCACTTTGCGCACGTTGCTGGAATTGCGGCGGCCCCAGATCTTCAGCATGTTCGTATTCCCGGTTGTCGATATGCGCCGATACGATACGCCGATCAACGCACCGGTGTTACCGCGCCTTCTTCGGAAGTGCGCGCACGTAGGTGGATTTTCCGTCCTTCTTCATTTCAAACAGGCCGGTGGCCGCGAGCAGTTCACTGAGCTTGTTGTAGCCGTAATTGCGCGAATCAAACGAGGCCTGGTTGCCGATCTGGCTGCCCACCGGGCCCAGGTGCGACCAGCCGTCTTCGGCTTCAGCAGACGTCACTGCACGACGCAGCATCTGTACCAGCCGGGTATCGCTGCGCAGCTCGGGGCCGGTCTTGCGCGGACGGGTTTCCTCGGCGCCCTGTTCCACTTCCGCGTCCACCGCGTGGCTCTGGCCCAGCGCTTCCAGGTAGGTGAACTTGGAACAGGCGTTGACGAACGGCTCCGGTGTTTTCTTCTCGCCGAACCCATACACCTTGACCCCGTCGGTCAGCAGGCGCATCACCAGCGGGGTGAAGTCGGCGTCGCTGGACACGATCGCAAACCCGTCGAGGTTGCGCGCGTACAGCATGTCCATCGCATCGATCACCATCGCCATGTCCGAGGCGTTCTTGCCCCGGCTGTAGGCGAACTGCTGGATGGGCCGGATCGCGTACTCGTGCAGCACGCCCTCCCAGCCCTTCAGGCGTGGACTCTTCCAGTTGCCATAGGCGCGGCGCACGTTGGCCACGCCGTAGCGCGCCACTTCGGCCAGCACCACATCGATCTTCGAAGACGGCGCGTTGTCGGCATCGATCAGCAGGGCGATGCGCTTTTCCGGTTCGGTCATCTCAACCTCCAGGCAAGGAACGGATCGGCCGCCGGCAGGCGCGACGGCTGCTGAACCCAGTATCTGCCATCCACGTGAATATCGCGCGTCACGTGCGAACATGCAGTGCTTCGCTTCGACCCCCGACAAGGAGTCATTGCATGACCCGCGATTCCCTGCCCCACCTGGTCATCATCGGTGGCGGCTTCGCCGGCCTCTGGGCCACCCGCGCGCGGGGCCGCGCGCGCCGCCGCGGCCCCCGGGGTGGCCGGCGCCCCCCCCACCAGTTCCCGC
>NZ_JASCOP010000111.1:0-13718 GCF_029959395.1 Stenotrophomonas sp. PS02300 | reverse complement strand
CCCCCCCCACCCCCGGGCGCGCCCCGCGCGCCCCCCCCGGGGGGGCGCCCCCCCCCGGGGCTGCAGGACAGGGTGACGGTGCTGCTGAAGGATTACCGCGACCTGGAGGGTCAGTACGACAAGCTGGTCTCCATCGAGATGATCGAGGCGATCGGCGCGCAGTACCTGGACACCTACTTCGCCACGCTCACCCGGCTGCTCAAGCCGGAAGGCCTCGCGCTGCTGCAGGCCATCACCATCGAAGACGAGCGCTACGAGCAGGCGCGGCGCAGCGTGGACTACATCAAGCGCTTCGTGTTTCCCGGCAGCTTCATTCCGTCGCTGCACGCGATCATGGCCGCCAAGACCCGCAGCAGCGACCTGCAGCTGATCGGCCAGCATGATTTCGGCCAGTCCTACGCGCTCACCCTGCGTGCCTGGCGCCTTCGCTTCCTGTCCCAGCTGCCGGCGGTGCGCACGCAGGGCTTCGATGAGCGCTTCATCCGCCTGTGGGAGTTCTACCTGGCCTACTGCGAGGGCGGCTTCCTGGAACGCTCCATCGGTGTATCGCAGCTGCTGCTGGCGCGCCCCGGGTACCGGCCGGCACCGATCGAGGGCACCCACTGACATGCGCCACTTCTGGGCCAACGTCATCGGCAACCAGCTGGTCTGGCTGTGCGCGGTGGTCGGCGCAGGGCACGGGCTGCGCTGGCCGGCGTTGCTGGCCGCTGCGCTCTACGTGGCGAGCCAGCTGATGTTGTCCGCGCAGCCGATGGTGGAGCTGAAGCTGCTGGGGGTGGCGGTGCTGTGCGGGCTGGCCGTGGATGGCGTGGCGGGGGGATCGGGGCACGTGGTGTACGCCACCGCGTGGCCCGCCCGCTGGCTGGCACCGGTCTGGATCCTGGCGCTGTGGGCCGCATTCGCGATGACCCTCACCGTCTCGCTACGGGTGCTTCAACGGCGGCTGTGGCTGGCCGCGCTGCTCGGCCTGATCGCACCGCTGGCGTATCTCTCCGCCGCGCGCGGCTGGTCGGCGGTGCAGTTTCCTGCGCCGTCCTGGCAGGGCGTGGCGGTACTTGCGGTGGGCTGGGCCATCGCCCTGCCGCTGCTGGCCACCTGCGCACGCCACTGGCAGCGGGGCGCGGCGTCCGTGGCAACGAACACCAATGGAGCGCACGCATGATGAATCTCGGATGGGTCTGGCTGTATGCCGCACTGATCATGTGCTGGGGCTGGTGGTGGCAACGCCGCCACCAGAACATCGGCGTGGTCGATGTGCTCTGGACCAAGGGCGTGGGCGCTTCGGCGCTGCTGCTGGCGTGGCTGGGCGATGGCGTAACCGCACCGCGCATCGCGCTGGCCGTGCTGGGCGGGCTGTGGGGATCACGGCTGGCCCTGCACCTGTGGAAGCGCGTGCGCAGCGAAGACGAGGATGGCCGTTACCAGCACCTGCGCCGGCACTGGAACGGCCACCAGGGCAAGATCTTCGGCTTCTTCCAGTTCCAGGCGGTGCTGATCGTGCTGTTCGCATTGCCGTTCGTGGCGGTGTCGCAGAGTGCGGCGCTGCCGGTTGGCTGGATCGTCGCCGCCGTCGCGATGTGGCTGCTCAGCGTGGGCGGCGAATCGCTGGCCGACCATCAGCTCGCCCGCTTCCGCGCCGACCCGGCCAACAAGGGCAAGACCTGCCGCAGCGGCCTGTGGCGTTACTCGCGCCACCCCAACTACTTCTTCGAATGGCTGCACTGGTTCACCTACGTGCTGCTGGCCGTGCACTCGCCGCTGTGGTGGCTGGCCTGGTCCGGACCCGTGGTGATGTACGTGTTCCTGCGCTGGGTGAGCGGCATTCCGTTCACCGAGGCGCAGGCGCTGCGCACCCGCGGCGAGGACTACCGCGACTACCAGCGCAGCACGCCGATGCTGTTTCCGTGGTTCCCCTCCCGCACTGTTTCGCCCCGCAAGGAGTCTTCACCGTGAATGCCGCCCGAGAATCGCTGCCGCTGCCCGACTACGCGCCCGGCCTGACCGGCCTGGCCGAACGCGGCCTGCTGCCCGATGCGCTGCTGCGGCTGGGCATCCGCCGCCAGTGCGAGGCGCGCCTGCGTGAGGAAAGCGCAGGCACCGTGGAAGAGCAGGCGCAGCGCTTTTCCGCGCGCATCGTGTCGCTGTCGCGCAGCCCGCTGGCGCTGCACGTGGACGCGGCCAACCGGCAGCACTACGAAGTACCCGCCGCGTTCTTCCAGGATTGCCTGGGTGCACGGCTCAAGTACAGCAGCTGCTACTACCCCACCGGCACCGAAACGCTGGACCAGGCCGAAGAGGCGATGCTGGCCCTGTATGGCGAACGCGCCGAGCTGGCCGACGGCCAGGACATCCTTGAGCTGGGCTGCGGCTGGGGTTCGCTGACATTGTGGATGGCCGAGCGCTATCCCGCCTCGCGCATCACCGCGGTGTCCAACTCCAACAGCCAGCGCGAGTACATCCTGGGCCAATGCAAAGCGCGCGGCCTCACCAACGTGACGGTGCTGACCCGCGATGTGAACGAGCTGATCCTGGAACCGGGCAGCTTCGACCGCTGCGTGTCGGTGGAAATGTTCGAACATGTGCGCAACTACGCCCGCCTGCTGCAGCGCATCCACCAGTGGCTGCGCCCGAACGGCAAGCTGTTCGTGCACATCTTCGTGCACCGCACGCTGATGTACCCGTTCGAGACCGAAGGCGATGACAACTGGATGGGGCGGCACTTCTTCACCGGCGGGTTGATGCCGGCCGCCGATACCCTGCTGCACTTCCCCCAATACATGCAGCTGCAGCAGCGCTGGCTGCTGGACGGCACCCATTACGAGCGCACCGCCAACCACTGGCTGGAGCGCCAGGACCAGCACCGCGACGCGGTGATGGCGGTGCTGCGCCAGGGCTACGGCGATGCCGCCGCCGCGCTGTGGTTCCAGCGCTGGCGCATGTTCTGGATGGCCTGCGCCGAGCTGTTCGGCTACCAGAAGGGCCAGCAGTGGATGGTGGCCCACTACCTGTTCGATCGCGCCTGACCCCCCATGAGGACAACGCCATGAAGCTCCGCCCCCTGATTCCCCTGCTCGCCGCCGGCATGCTGCTGGGCGGCTGCGGTGGCAACACCCGTCCCATTCCGCCTGTGGACCACGTGGACGTGCCGCGCTTCATGGGCGACTGGTACGTGATCGCGCACATTCCCAGCCGGCCCGAACGCGAGGCGTTCGATGCCGTCGAATCCTATGCGCTGCGCCCGGACGGCCGCATCCAGACCACCTTCACCTATCGTAAGGGCAGCTTCGATGCGCCGGTGAAAACCATGCACCCGATCGGCACGGTCAAGGAAGGCACCAACGGCGCCGAGTGGGGCATGCAGTTCGTGTGGCCGATCAAGGCCGAATACGTGATCGTCTACCTGGACGATGACTACCAGCAGACCATCGTCGGCCGCAGCAAGCGCGACTACATGTGGCTGATGGCGCGCACCCCGCAGATCTCCGACCAGGACTACAAGGCGGCCATGACCCGGATTGCCGCGATGGGTTACGACCTGTCGCAGGTGCGCCGGGTGCCCCAGTCAGCCGCCAGCAACCGCCCGAAACCATAACTGCGGCGCGGTTCTCAGGCCCTGAGAAGGCCCTGGGTGATACTGCACCCCAAGGCGGATAGAGGGCGGCGACATGGCGGACAAGTACTGCGATCTGGTCATGAAGGGCGGCATCACCAGCGGCATCGTGTACCCCAATGCGGTGCTGTCGCTGGCCCGCGAATACCGCTTCAAGAACATCGGCGGCACTTCCGCCGGGGCGATTGCCGCCGCCGTGGCCGCTGCCGCGGCACTGGGTGACCGGCGCTGCCGGGCCGGTGAACCCATGGGCCCGCAGGCCGGCTTCGCCGGGCTGGCCGACGTTTCAACGCAATTGTCGCGGCGCGGCTTCATCTACAGCCTGTTCCAGCCGGCCTACGGCGCGCGCACTGCCTACCGGTTGCTGGTGATGCTCACCGGCAAGGCCGGCCTGCCACGCAAGATCCTGTGCCTGCTGGCGGCGGTGTTCGCCATCGCCCCGCTGGAACTGCTGGCCGCGCTGATCGGGCTGCTGGGCATCGGCTGGCTGGCCGCAGGGGTGGAGGGCATGTGGGCCACGCTGCTGCCGTCGCTGCTGTGCGCGTATGGGGCGGGGGTACTGGCGTCCGCGCTGCGGGTGGCACGGGTGGCGCGGCGCAACCTGCTGGGGCTGTGCTCGGGCGCCACCCAGAGCGGCGCCGAGAACCCCGCGCTGACCGATTGGCTGCACACCCAGCTGCAGGCCCTGGCCGGCAAGCCGCTGGACCAGCCGCTGACCTTCGCGGACCTGCACAACGCCCCGCGTTACAGCGGTGAGCCAGCCGGCGTGCACGCCATCAGCCTGCAGATGATCACCACCTGCGTCTCCCACACCGAGCCGCGCACGCTGCCGTTCAGCGCCTCGCAGTTCTGGTTCCGACGCGATCAGTTCGAGCAGCTGTTCCCGGCCAGCGTGGTGGCGTGGCTGTTGGCGCGCGCGGGCGCGCCGCATCCTGTGGACGGCGTGGACTACTACCGCCTGCCCGAAGGCGAGCAGCTGCCGGTGCTGGTGGCCACCCGCATGAGCCTGAGCTTCCCGCTGCTGATCAGCGCGGTGCCGCTGCACGAGCCGGCGCGGCGCGAACGCCGTTGCGAACCGGTGGCCGATGCGGTGCCCGCGCACGGTGATCGAAACGTGGCCGACAGCACCGAAGGCTTGACCAGTGGTGGCCACGGCGCCGGTCCGGCGATCACCGCGTTCCGGGTGTGCTGGTTCTCCGATGGCGGCATCAGCAGCAACTTCCCCATCCATCTGTTTGATGCCGCGCTGCCGCGCTGGCCCACGTTTGGCATCAACCTGGTGTACCCGCACGCCGCCGAGCCACTACGCGCGTCACCGGATTCGCCCGGTGCGATCAACGCCGCGGTGTTCCTGCCTACTGAAAACCGGCATGGCTGGCAGCGCAGCTACCAGTCCATCGCACGCCCGCTGGCAGCGGCGGAAATGTCGGGCTTCCTGTTCTCCATCGTCTCCACCATGCAGAACTGGCGCGATGTGCTGCAGGCGCGTGCGCCGGGCTACCGCGACCGCATCGTGCATGTATCGCTGCAGGGTGACGAAGGCGGCATGAACCTGGACATGCCGCAAGCGGTGCTCAGCCGCATTGCCGCCAAGGGCAGCGTGGCGGGCGAGCGCTTCTGTGATTTCTCGTTCGCCAATCACTATTGGATCCGCTGGCGCAACCTGGCGTCGGCCTATCAGCGCTACACGCTGGAAGTGGCGCGCACCGATGATCCCGCGCAGCGCGTGGGTGCATGGCAGGGCGCGTACGAATCGGTGGCGCAGGGAGAGCCGTTGCCACCGTCGTACCGGTTCAGCTCGGAAGAAAAGCGCCGCGAATCGCAACAGCTCTGGCGGTTGATGGTCGAGCAGGGCCAGACCTGGGAAGACCTCGGCCCGGACCTCACCGACGGCGCCCCGCGCCCGCTGCCGCAGATGAAGGTGACGCCCAGTTATTGACCGCGCAATGCGTCGTATCTGTCCGCGCGCCATTCCATCTCCCCGAATCCCGGGTTGATGGACCGCAACGTTGCCAGGTACTCGCGGGCGTGCGCTTCCTCCCCGCGCGCCATCGCCAACCGCGCGGCGCGCGCCCAGATCCGGTCCCACCCATGCGCCAGCGCCAACGCCTGGGCCAGCGATGCATCGGCTTCCGTATCCTTGTGCGCGGCACTCAACTGTTCGGCCCGGATGATCGCCGCATGCGCCTGCCGCTGTTCCAGCATCACCCGCAACCCGGCAATCGGCTGCGCGGCACTGTCCACGCGCAGGTCGGTGTCCTGCCAATCGCCGCCCGGCGTGCGCACCAGCAGGGCCGCCGACATCCGCCCCGTGCGCTGCCCACCGGCTGCTTCGCCTGCTTCCAACGCCGTCAGCAATCGCACATCCAGCGGCCCGCTGCTGGCGACGAACGCATCCGCCATTGCACGCAGTACCGCTTCACCGGCCAGCCCATTGCCCTGCACGCTGTATCCCTCGCCTCCAAACGCGCCCGCCCAGTCCGCCGCCTGCGCTTTCGCCCCGGTGTACTGCGCCTGCCGCCCGCGCGCATCGACGATGCCCACTTGGCGCTCGGCCACCGTGGTGCCGTCGTAATCGCCATCCTCGGCCAGCACCTGCTGCAGCGCCTGCGTGGGCGAATGGCCCGCCGCCAACAGCGCCAGCGCCTTCGGCCCATAGCTGGGGTTGGTCTCGAACTGGCTGGCCACTGCGCCGACCCTGGCCTGCGCCCACGGCACGCCCGACCCACCCACGGCCAGGTTGTGGGTGGCCACCGCCACCCCGCAATCACCCTGCGCGTTGCAGGCCACGATGGAAAACGTGGCGTGGGCCGGGGCGGCCAGCAGCATCAGGGCAGCGGCCAGCACGGCCGGAACGATCTTCATCGCAACGCACTCCTTCGCAGGTCGATCCTGCTTGGATGCGCGCAGCACCGGAAAGGTTTAGGCGCGCCCGGGCAGCTGCGCGAACGCGCGCTGCATGCAGTCCTCGCGCGGGCAGACCCGGCAGCCCGGGCCGATGGACACCGAGTTGCCCGGGCTCTGGATATCCAGCCCGCGCGAGTAGATCAACCGTTCGGCATGCTGCAGGTCGCAGCCCAACGCCACCGCGAAGGTCTTGCGCGGCTGGCCATGACCGATCGGGCCGCTGCTGACCTGGCGCGCCAGCCAGAAGTGGCGGCGCCCGTCGGGCATGCGTGCGGTCTGGGTGAGCACCCGCCCGGGCTGGTTGAAGGCCTCGTACACGATCCACAGCGGGCAGGAACCGCCCACCTGCGAGAAGTGGAAATCAGTAGCCGAGTGCCGCTTGGAGACGTTGCCGGCGCGGTCCACCCGGATGAAGAAGAACGGCAGCCCCGGCGCACTGCGCCGGGCCAGCGTGCTCAGCCGGTGGCAGACCGCCTCGAACCCCACCCCGAAGCGGTGTGCCAGCGCATCGATGTCGTAGGCGCTGTGTTCGGCCGCGCGCAGGAACTGCGCATACGGCATCACCAACGCGCCGGCGAAGTAGTTGGACATGCCGATCCGCGCCTGCGCGATCTGCTCCGGTTCGCGGAAGCCGGCGCGCGCGATCACCGCATCGATCTGCGCCGCATACCCGAGCAGGGCCAGCTCGGCCGCCATCTGGAACGCCTGCTGGCCCGGTTCCAGGTAATCGGGCAGCCACAGCGTGCGGCTGCCGCCGTCGTATACGCGCTTCTCGCGCCCGGCCTGCAGCGGCCCCACTTCCACCAGCACCCCGTGGCGGTCGGCCAGCAGCTGGCGCAGGCGCGGCGCCACATGCCCGGCCACCAGCCCCCATTCGCCGAACAGCTGCTCGGCCAGGTCGTCCAGTTCGGGAATGTGGTTGTGCATGCGGTTGAAGAAGTCCCGCACCTGGTCGCCGGCCGGCAGTGAATGCCCGGCCTGCGGGTCGCCCAGCTGGAACTCCAGCGCGGCCGCGTGTTCGCGCAGCAGCAGGTGGCGGCGGTGCAGGTCGAGCAGGGCCCGGCTGATCTGCGGCAGGTTGCCGGCCATCGCCCGCAGCTCGGTGCTGCTCACCTCGTCCAGGCCCAGGTCGCGCAGGGTCTCGCCCAGCGCTTCCTGCAGCGCGCCGGGCTCATCCACGTCGAACAGGTCGGTAACGTCGCCCAACACCTCGCGAAGCTTGGCCTGCACGGCGGGGGTCAGGGGACGCTTGTTCCGCTCGATCTGGTTCAGGTAGCTTGCCGACAGCCCCAGCGCCCGGGCAAGGTCGGCCTGGCTGTAGCCACGCTGCTCGCGCAGCTTGAGCAGGCGTAGGCCGATCTGGCGGTGGGGGAGCTGGCTATTCACAGAATTAACAGAAATCGTAGCGGGCGTTGGCCAGATTAAGCGTAGACAGTCCGGAAATCGAGGGGTGGCCTGTGAATAATGCCAATCACCTTTCGCATCCCGCCGGTATTGCCATGACTGTTGCAGCGCCCCGTATCCGCATGTTGATCGATGGCCAGTTCGTCGAATCGGCCAGCTCGCACTGGCAGAACGTGGTCAACCCGGCCACCCAGGACGTCCTGGCCCAGGTGCCGTTCGCCACCGTGAGCGAAGTGGACGCCGCCGTGGCCTCGGCCAAGGAAGCCTTCAAGACCTGGCGCAAGACCCCGATCGGCACCCGCGCGCGCATCTTCCTGAAGTACCAGCAGCTGATCCGCGAACACATGAGCGAGCTGGCCCACATCCTCAGCGCCGAGCAGGGCAAGACCGTGCCGGACGCCGAAGGCGATGTGTTCCGCGGCCTGGAAGTGGTCGAACACGCCGCTGCCATCGGCAACCTGCAGCTGGGCGAGCTGGCCAACAACGTGGCCAATGGCGTGGACACCTACACGCTGCTGCAGCCGCTGGGCGTGTGCGCCGGCATCACCCCGTTCAACTTCCCGGCGATGATTCCGCTGTGGATGTTCCCGATGGCCATTGCCACCGGCAACACCTTCATCCTCAAGCCGTCCGAGCAGGACCCGATGGTCACCATGCGCCTGGTCGAACTGGCGCTGGAAGCGGGCATCCCCAAGGGCGTGCTCAACGTGGTGCACGGCGGCGAAGAAGTGGTCAACGCGATCTGCGACCACCCGGACATCAAGGCCGTCTCGTTCGTGGGTTCCACCCGCGTCGGCACCCACGTGTACAACCGCGCCTCGCTGGCCGGCAAGCGCGTGCAGTGCATGATGGGCGCCAAGAACCACGCCGTGGTCCTGCCGGACGCCAACAAGGAACAGAGCCTCAACGCCATGGTCGGTGCCGCCTTCGGCGCGGCCGGCCAGCGCTGCATGGCCGCCTCCACCCTGGTGCTGGTCGGTGAAGCGCGCGAGTGGGTGCCGGACCTGGTGGCCAAGGCCAAGACCCTCAAAGTGAGCGCCGGCAGCGTGGCCGGTACCGACGTGGGCCCGGTGATTTCCTGCGCCGCCCGCGAGCGCGTGGAAAGCCTGATCGCCTCGGGCGTGGAGCAGGGCGCCAAGCTGGTGCTCGATGGTCGCAACCCGCAGGTGGACGGCTTCGAGAAGGGCAACTTCGTGGGCCCGACCATCTTCGATGGCGTCACCCCGGGCATGCGCATCTACGACGAAGAAATCTTCGGGCCGGTGCTGGTCATCCTGGAAGCGGAAACGCTGGATGACGCCATCGAACTGATCAACAGCAACCCCAACGGCAACGGCACCGCGCTGTTCACCCAGTCCGGTGCGGCGGCGCGCCGTTTCCAGGAAGAAATCGACGTCGGCCAGGTGGGCATCAACGTGCCGATCCCGGTGCCGGTGCCGCTGTTCTCGTTCACCGGTTCGCGCGCATCCAAGCTCGGCGACCTGGGCCCGTATGGCAAGCAGGTGGTGATGTTCTACACCCAGACCAAGACCATCACCGCGCGCTGGTTCGACGACGAGACCCTGGGTCACGGCGTCAACACCACGATCAGCCTGAAGTAAGCGCCTGCACGGCACGGAGTGTTTATGAGCAACTCGATGACGACGGAACTCGAAGAAGCGCAGCAGGCCTATAGAGAAGCCGCGCGTGATTTCGCCCAGGCCGAACTGGCGCCGCACGCCGCGCGATGGGATGCGGAGGGCATCTTTCCGCGCGAGGCGATCGCCAAGGCCGGGGAACTCGGGTTCTGTGGCTTGTACATGGATCCTGAAGTCGGTGGCAGCGGCCTGAGCCGTCTGGACGCCGCCGTCGTCATCGAGGAGCTCGCCAATGTGGACCCGTCCACGGCGGCCTATATCAGCATCCACAACATGGCTTCGTGGATGGTCAGCAGCTGGGGCCAGGAAGCGCTGCGCGCCGAGTGGGGCCAGGCGCTGTCTTCGGGCAGCAAGCTGGCCTCGTACTGCCTGACCGAACCGGGTGCCGGTTCGGACGCAGCGTCGCTGAAGACCAGTGCCGTGCGTGAGGGCGACCATTACGTGCTCAACGGTTCCAAGGCCTTCATCTCCGGCGCCGGTGCCACCGAGCTGCTGGTGGTGATGGCGCGTACCGGCGGCCCGGGTGCCAGCGGCATCAGCGCGCTGGCCGTGCCGGCCGACCTGGCCGGCATCAGCTACGGCCGCAAGGAAGAGAAGATGGGCTGGAACAGCCAGCCTACCCGTGGCATCACCTTTGAAAATGTGCGCGTGCCGGTGGGCAACCTGCTCGGCGAAGAGGGCAGTGGCTTCAAGTTGGCCATGAAGGGCCTGGATGGCGGCCGCATCAACATTGCCGCCTGCTCGCTGGGCGCCGCGCAGGGCGCACTGGATGCCGCACGCCGCTACATGGGCGAGCGCCGCCAGTTCGGCAAGCCGCTGGCCGATTTCCAAGCGCTGCAGTTCAAGCTGGCCGACATGGTCACCCAGCTGGTGGCCGCACGGCAGATGGTGCACACCGCCGCGCGCAAGCTCGACGCCGGTGCCAGCGATGCCAACGTGTGGTGCGCGATGGCCAAGCGCTTCGCCACCGACGCCGGTTTCCAGGTCTGCAACGAAGCGCTGCAGATCCACGGCGGCTACGGCTACATCCGCGAATACCCGATTGAACGCCTGCTGCGCGACAGCCGCGTGCACCAGATCCTGGAGGGCACCAACGAGATCATGCGTGTGATCGTGGCCCGCCACCTGCTCAACACCGATGAGGAACTGCGATGATGGATTGGCGCAAGCATGAACACGTGGGCCTGAAGGTCGAGGCCGACGGCCATGTCGCAGTGGTCACCCTGGACAACCCGCCGGCGCACACCTGGACCGTGCACAGCCTGTCGGCGTTGCGCGACCTGGTCGGCGCGCTCAATGCGGACAAGGGCATCTACGCACTGGTGATCACCGGCGGCGGCGAGAAGTTCTTCTCCGCCGGTGCCGACCTGAAGCAGTTCGCCTCGGGCGAGAAGGCCGCTGCGCGCGAGGCCGCACGCCGTTTCGGTGAAGCCTTCGAAGCACTGTCCGGCTTCCGTGGCGTGTCCATTGCCGCCATCAACGGCTACGCCATGGGCGGCGGGCTGGAATGCGCGCTGGCCTGCGACCTGCGCATCATCGAAGAACACGCCCAGGTTGCGCTGCCGGAGGCCACCGTGGGCCTGCTGCCGTGCGCCGGCGGCACCCAGAACCTGCCGCGCCTGGTGGGCGAGGGCTGGGCCAAGCGGATGATCCTGCTCGGCGAGCGCATCGATGCCGACACCGCCGTGCGCATCGGCCTGGCCGAAGAAAAGGTCGGCAAGGGCGAAGCCAAGGCGCTCGCCATCGAGTGGGCGCAGAAGGCCGGCAAGCAGAGCCCGTCCAGCATCGCCGCCTGCAAGACCCTGGTGCAGGCCACCCGCACCGGCACCCATGGCGCTGCCCTGGTGGCCGAGCGCGAGGCCTTCGTCGACCTGTTCGACCGCGCCGACCAGGCCGAAGGCGTGAACGCCTTCCTGGAAAAGCGTGCGCCGCAGTGGAAGAACGCATGAGCACGCCGGACGCCCTCCAGGAGGCACCGGTACTGTTCGAAGAGCGCGCGGCCGCCAACGGCACCCGCATCGGCATTGCCACGCTCAATGCACCGCGCACCCTCAACGGCTTCTCGCTGCCGATGGCGCACCTGCTGCACGAGCGCCTGAGCGCATGGGCCGCCGATGACGGCATCGCGCTGGTGGTGCTGCAGGGCGCGGGCGAGAAGGCGTTCTGCGCCGGTGGCGACCTGCACAGCCTGTACCAGAGCATGCGCGCCTACCGCGACGCCGGCGCTGGCGATGTGCGCGACAACCACTACGCCTCCGAATTTTTCGACGTCGAATACCGCGTCGACTACGCCATCCATACCTACGCCAAGCCGATCCTGTGCTGGGGCCATGGCATTGTCATGGGCGGCGGCATCGGGTTGATGTCCGGTGCCAGCCACCGCGTGGTGAGCGAGCGCTCCAAGCTGGCGTTCCCGGAAATCACCGTGGGCCTGTTCCCGGACGTGGGTGGCAGCTGGCTGCTGCCGCGCGTGCCGGGCAAGGCGGGCCTGTTCCTGGCCCTGACCGGCGCGCCGCTCAATGCCGGCGATGCCATCTATGCCGGCATGGCCGATATCCATATCGCCGAGGCCCAGCGCGCCGATGTACTCAACGCGCTGGCCGACGTGCACTGGAGTGCCGACGCCAAGCGCAACCACGAACAGCTCAGCACCCTGTTGCAGCAGCACGCCAGCGATGCCGCCACCGGTCCGCTGCTGCGCAACGCCGCGCTGATCGACACGCTGTGCGAGGGTGGCGATGTGCCGGCCGTGGTGAACGCCATTGCCGCGCTGCAGACCGAAGACCCGTGGCTGCAGACCGCGCAGGCCACGCTGGCCGCCGGTGCCCCCGGTTCGGCGCGCTTGGCGTGGGAACTGCAGAAGCGCACCGCCGGTGCTTCGCTGGCTGATGTCTATCGCCTGGAATACATCGCCGCGCTGCACTGCGCTGCCCACGGTGATTTTGCCGAAGGCATCCGCGCGCTGCTGATCGACAAGGACCGCACCCCGCACTGGCAGCCGCAGACCCTGGCTGAGGCCACGGTGGGCTGGGCCGACACCTTCTTCGCTTCGCCCTGGGACGATGCCACGCATCCGCTGGCCGACCTGGGCGCCACTGTTCCTGAAAGGAGCCACGCATGAGCCGTATTGCATTCATCGGGTTGGGCAACATGGGCGGCCCGATGGCCGCCAACCTGGCCAAGGCCGGCCACGCCGTGCGCGTGTTCGACCTGGTGCCCGCCGCCGTGCAGGCCGCCGTCGACGCCGGTGCCACCGCCGCCAGCTCCGCGCTGGATACGCTGACCGACGCCGAAGTGGTCATCTCGATGCTGCCGGCCAGCCGCCACGTCGAAGGCGTGTACCTGGGCGACGAGGGCCTGCTGGCCGACATCCCCGGCGGCGCGCTGGTGATCGACTGCAGCACGATCGCCCCGGCCACCGCGCGCAAGGTGTCCGAAGCGGCCGCCGCACGCGGCCTGCAGATGCTCGATGCCCCGGTCTCCGGCGGCACCGCCGGTGCGCAGGCCGGCACCCTGACCTTCATCGTCGGCGGCGAAAGCGATGCGCTCGAGCGCGCCCGCCCGCTGCTGCAGGCCATGGGCAAGAACATCTTCCACGTGGGTGCCAGTGGCGCCGGCCAGGTCGCCAAGCTCTGCAACAACATGGCGCTGGGCGTGATCATGGCCGTGACCGGCGAATCCATCGCACTGGGCGTGGCCCATGGCCTGGACCCGAAGGTGTTGTCGCAGATGATGGCGGTCAGCACCGGCCGCAGCTGGGCCACCGAAGTGTGCAACCCGTGGCCGGGCGTGCTGGAGAATGCGCCGGCCTCGCGCGGCTACAGCGGCGGCTTCGGCAGCGACCTGATGCTCAAGGACATGGGCCTGGCCGTGGAAGCGGCGATGAGCGTGGGCGCCTCGATCCCGCTGGGCGAACTGGCCCGCAACCTGTACTCCATGAACCACCAGGCAGGCCGTGGCAAGCTGGATTTCTCCAGCGTAGTTCAGCTGGTCACCCCGGAAAAATAACCGGAACAACGAACGCATCCCGTGAACGGGATCCACCGCGGTGGGATGGGCGGATGCACGGTCAACGCGACCGGCATCCGCCCATTTTTTTGTCACGACCAACGGTCGCGACCTACCGACGTGTTGACCAGGGTAGGTGCCGACCGTTGGTC
>NZ_JASCOP010000110.1:0-14129 GCF_029959395.1 Stenotrophomonas sp. PS02300 | reverse complement strand
ACGCCCCCCCCCCCCCCCCCCGGGGGGGGGGGGGACGCCGGGCCCGCGGGGGGCCCCCCGCGGTTCATATCAGGCGTTTTCAGGCGCCGGTGCAGCTGCGGGTGCAGCCTCGGGTGCGGGCGCCGCCGGGTCTGCGGGCGCAGGGGCGGCTTCCGGTGCGGCCGGTGCCGGCGCCGGATCGGGCGCCTTGGGCCGCTTGGCGGCCAGCCACTTCTGGAAATCTTCCTTGGACACCGCTTCCACCACGATGGGCATGAAGCCATGGTCCTTGCCGCACAGCTCGGCGCACTGGCCGCGGTACACCCCGACCTTCTCGATGTTGGTCCAGGCCTCGTTGACGAAACCGGGAATGGCATCCTGCTTCCAGCCCAGCGCCGGCACCCACCAGGCGTGGATCACGTCATCGGAGGTGATGACGAAACGCACCTTGGTATCGACCGGCAACACCAGGCGGTTGTCCACGTCGAGCAGGTAATGCGGGTGGCTCTCGCGATCGGGCACCTTGCCGCTCTGCCGGACCCGGTCCGATTCGCGGTCCAGGCGGCTGGTGAAGGTGACCTCTTCGCCCAGGTATTCGTACTTCCACATCCACTGGTAGCCGGTGACCTTGACGGTCATTTCGGCATCGCGGGTGTCGTAGAACTTGATCAGGTTGGCCGTGGCCGGCCACGCCATCACCACCAGGATGATCACTGGAATCACCGTCCAGACGATCTCGGCCTTGGTGTTGTGGCTGAAGGTGGCGGCTACCGCCCCCTTGGATTTGCGGAACTTGAAGATGGCATAGAACATCGCGCCGAACACCAGCACGCCGATGACCGTACACACCCACAGCGAGAACATGTTGGATTCCCAGGCCAACCGCGAGCTCTGGGTGACCCCCTTGCCCATGTTCAGCTGCCACGGAACCGGGTCGGCCGATTGGGCCCACGCCAGTGCCGGCGCCATCAGCGCTGCCCCACACCCCACTGCCTTTGCGAACTGCGTGCCCCACTTTCTGCGTTGCTTCATTGCCTAGACCCTTAGCGTCGTCGGTTGCAGCCATCGCTGGCCACTAGCAAGCCTTCTGGTTCTCTTCCCGCCGACGATCAGCCCCCACCCCATGGGGGTATGCACTGAACACCGGCGATCGACCGGGTGCGGGTTCATCTCCGCACACTCCGTTCATTCGAGCGCCCGTGGGGGACGCGTTTTCCTGCCGCAGGAAACGTCTCGATGGTAGCCCTGATCTCGCGCGAGCGGCAAGGGTCCATTCACAGTTTTGGGAATGGTGCAATACAGCATAAGCATCGGCGACGGTTTTGACGAAATCGGCACAGTTTTTAACGACACTGCTGGATCCGCCGAATCCCCCTGTATGAAAGGCTATGAACGTGATCTGCGGCGCAGCTCCGATTGCTTTCACGGATGAAAAAGCGATTAAAATGGTCAAGTTTTCCACGAGCCAACCGGCATGACCGCACCTTCCGCGCTTCCCCCTGCCCCGGCCCCGTCCGGCGCCTCCCGCCCGCCGCTGCTGTCCCCCGAGCTGCCGGGTGTTCCCAATGCGTTCCGCCAGGCCATCACCGATGCCTGGATGAAGGACGAGGCCAGCCACGTGCGCGAGCTGCTGGCGCAGGCGCGCCTGCCCGCCGACGAACAGGCCACGGTGCAGGCCACCGCCGCCGACCTGGTCAAGCGCGTGCGCGTGCGTGCCAAGGACCAGGGCGCGATCGAAGCCTTCATGCGCCAGTACGACCTGGGCAGCGAGGAAGGCGTGCTGCTGATGTGCGTGGCCGAAGCGCTGCTGCGCATTCCGGACCAGGACACCGCCGACAAGCTGATCCGCGACAAGCTGGGCGAAGCGGACTGGAAGAAGCACCTGGGCGGCAGCGATTCGGTGCTGGTCAACGCCTCCACCTGGGGCCTGATGCTCACCGGCCACATCGTGCAGATCAACGACTCCACCCGCGCCGACGTGCCGGGCGCGTTCGCGCGCCTGATGGGCCGTGTGGGTGAGCCGGTGATCCGCCTGGCCGTGCGCCAGGCGATGAAGATCATGGGCCACCAGTTCGTCATGGGCCGCACCATCGACGAGGCGCTGTCGCGCTCGCACAAGGGCGACAACGCCAGCTACCGCTATTCGTTCGACATGCTCGGCGAAGGCGCGCTGACCATGAAGGACGCCAAGCGTTACCTGGAAGACTACCGCCGCGCGATCCACTCCATCGGTGGCGACCATAAGGCCCGTGGCGGCCGCCCGGACGGCGACGTCAATTCGGCCCCGGGCATTTCCATCAAGCTGTCGGCGCTGTACCCGCGCTACGAGCATGCCAAGCGCGCGCGCGTGATGGCCGACCTGGTCCCGGGCGTGCTTGAACTGGCGCAGCTGGCCAAGTCGTACGGCATCGGCTGCACGGTGGATGCCGAGGAAACCGACCGCCTGGAACTGTCGCTGGACATCATCGAAGCGGTGGTGAGCGATGCCTCGCTGGCCGGCTGGGAAGGCTTCGGCGTGGTGGTGCAGGCGTACCAGAAGCGCACCCCGTACACGATCGACTACCTGGCCGACCTGGCCCGCCGCATTGGTCGCCGCCTGCAGGTGCGCCTGGTCAAGGGCGCGTACTGGGATGCGGAAATCAAGCGCGCCCAGATCGACGGCCTGCCGGCCTACCCGGTGTTCACCCGCAAGCAGAACACCGACGTGTCCTACCTGGCCTGCGCCAAGCGTCTGTTCACCCATGCCGATGCGATCTACCCGATGTTCGCCACGCACAACGCGCACACCATCGCCGCAGTGCAGGCGATCGCGCAGGGTGGCCAGTACGAACACCAGAAGCTGCACGGCATGGGCGATGACCTGTATGCCGAAGTGGTGCCGGCCAACCGCCTGAACGTGCCGTGCCGCGTGTACGCACCGGTGGGTTCGCACGAAGACCTGCTGCCGTACCTGGTGCGCCGCCTGCTCGAGAACGGCGCCAACTCCAGCTTCGTCAACCGCATCACCGACGACGCAGTGGCCATCGACGACCTGATCCGCGATCCGGTCGAAGCCGTGGCCTCGTTCGACTCCATTCCGCACCCGAAAATCCCGCTGCCGGTTGACCTGCTGCGCAGCCAGAACCACGACAGGAAGAACTCCATGGGCGTCAATCTCGCCAACGACAACGATCTGCGCGCCCTGGCCGAGCAGCTCAACGCGGCCGTGAAGCCGTGGCAGGCCGCCCCGCTGGTGCCGGGTGCACAGCCCACCGGCGCGCTGTTGAACGTGGTCAACCCGGCCGATACGCGCCAGGTGGTGGGCCAGTGGCAGCCGGCCGACAGTGCCACCGTGGAAAAGGCCCTGGCCAACGCCGTGGCCGCACAGCCGCAGTGGAACCGCACCCCGGCCGCCAGCCGTGCGGCAATCCTCGAGCACGCCGCCGACCAGCTGGAAGCACGGCTGCCCGAGTTCATGGCGCTGTGCGTCAAGGAAGCCGGCAAGAGCCTGCCCGACGGCATCGCCGAAGTGCGCGAAGCGGTGGACTTCCTGCGTTACTACGCCAAGCAGGCGCGCGAGCAGTTCGGCCACGCCGAAAAGCTACCCAGCCCGACCGGTGAATCCAACGAACTGCAGCTGCACGGCCGCGGCGTGTTCGTGTGCATCAGCCCGTGGAACTTCCCGCTGGCGATCTTCCTGGGCCAGGTTGCCGCCGCGCTCGCCGCCGGTAACAGCGTGATCGCCAAGCCGGCCGAACAGACCAACCTGATCGGCTATTACGCGGTGAAGCTGCTGCTGGATGCCGGCGTGCCCGAAGGCGTGGTGCAGTTCCTGCCCGGCGACGGCGCCACCGTGGGTGCCGCGCTCACCGCCGACCCGCGCGTGGCCGGCGTGGCCTTCACCGGTTCGACCGACACCGCGCGTGCGATCAACCGTGCGATGGCTGCGCGTGACGCCGCCATTGGCGTGCTGATCGCCGAAACCGGCGGCCAGAACGCCTTCATCGCCGATTCCTCGGCGCTGCCGGAACAGCTGGTCAAGGATGCGATCGGTTCGGCGTTCACCTCGGCCGGCCAGCGCTGCTCGGCCGCGCGCGTGCTGTTCGTGCAGGACGACATCGCCGACAAGGTGATGACCATGCTGGCAGGTGCGATGGCCGAACTGAAGATCGGCGACCCGGGCCTGCTGTCGACCGACGTCGGCCCGGTGATCGATGCCGATGCGCTGCAGATCCTGCAGGAACATGCGGTGCGCATGGAAAAGGAAGCGCGCCTGATCGCCGCTGCCGAACTCAGCGAAGCCGCCGCACACGGCACCTTCTTCGCGCCGCGCGCGTATGAGCTGAAGAACCTGGACCAGCTGCACAAGGAAATCTTCGGGCCGGTGCTGCACGTGATCCGCTGGAAGGGCGACCAGCTCGATGCGGTGATCGACCAGATCAACGCCACCGGCTATGGCCTCACCCTGGGCGTGCATTCGCGCATCGACGAAACCGTGGACCGCATTTCCTCGCGGGTGAACGTGGGCAACGTGTACGTCAACCGCAACCAGATTGGTGCCGTGGTGGGCGTGCAGCCGTTCGGCGGCCAGGGCCTGTCCGGCACCGGTCCGAAGGCCGGCGGCCCGCACTACCTGCTTCGTTTTGCCACCGAGAAGACCGTCACCGTGAACACCACGGCGGCCGGCGGCAATGCCTCGCTGCTGACCCTGGGCGATTGATCGGCGTTGTAATGGTTTGAACGAAAAACCCCGCGAAAGCGGGGTTTTTTGTGGGTGATGCCAGCGCCGTCACTCGGCGTGGATCGCCTCGATCTCGTCGCGCAGGAGCAGTTCTTCGCCCATGTAGCGCTCGAACTTGATGCGGCCGAACCCCGGTGCGTACCAGGCTTCCATGCGGTTGTCTTCGAAGGTCGCGGTGAGGTGGCAGGTGTCCTTGAAGGTGCGCGGCTGGTCGTCGACCGTGGCCTCCACGTCTTCGAAGCCGACGAAGGTGTAGTCGTTGAAGCCGTCGTAGTCGACCGGCTCGACCGTTTCTTCCACGTGGTGGGTGCGTTCGCCGCTGCCGTTGACCACGAAGCGCTCGCCCGGCTTGGCGCTCTGCGGGAAGGTCGGCGCGGGCTTGAAGGTATCGGTCATCACCGGCCGGGAAGCGTCGCCGCCCCAGGCGGAGATGCCGTAGCGGTCCTGGCCCAGCAGCTGGCGGCCGCTGGCATCGTAGTAGGCGGCCGTGCCGACGCCACCGCCGGCGCTGTGCACCTTGATCGCGTCGTGGCCGTTGAAGGTGGCCTTTTCGATGGTCAGCGTTTCATCGCCGGTGGAGAAGCGCAGGCCCGGGGTGAGGGTGAAGCAGGTGGCGAAATCAGCGGCGGCGAAGGCCGGCGCGGCCAGCGCGGAGAGGGCGAAGGCCAGGGTGGAACGAAGCAGAACGGGCGACATGTGGTTTCCTTGTCATGGATCGTGAAGCGGTTCCTGCGCCGCAGGCGGCACCCGGCCGGCTGCGCGCGGACCGGGATTGTACGGGGCTGTGGCATGATCCGGCCATGCGCCCAAATGTCCTGCCGTTGCTGTTGGCGATGTTCCTGTCCACCGTTCCCGCGGCCATGGCGGCCGCCAACGAGCGCGTACTGGTGTTCACCAGTACCGCCAAGTTCCGCCACGACTCCATTCCCACCGCGGTGAGCACGCTACGCCTGCTGGCCGAGCGCGAGCGCATGGCGGTGGACCAGAGCGAGAACGCAGCCGACTTCAACGACGCCAACCTGGCCCGCTACCGGGTGGTGGTGTTCGCCAACACCACCGGCGATGTGCTCGATGCCCCCCAGCAGCAGGCGATGGAGACCTTCATCCGCGCGGGTGGCGGGTTCATGGGCGTGCATTCGGCCGCCGACACGGAGTACGACTGGCCCTGGTATGGGCAGCTGGTGGGCGCATATTTCAAGAACCACCCCGAAGGCCTGCAGTTCAGCCGCGTGCAGCCTGAGCGCGGGGGCAAGCCGCAGGGCACCTCGTGGCCGGTACGCGACGAGCTGTACAACTACCGCAGCAACCCGCGTGCGGCCGTGCAGGTGATCGCCACGGTGGACGAGCGCATGTACCAGGGCGGCACCATGGGCGCCGACCATCCCATCGCGTGGTGCCACCCGTTCGATGGCGGGCGCAGCTGGTACACCGGCCTGGGCCATGACACGGGCCTGTACCGCAACCGCGATTTCCTGGCCCACCTGCGGCAGGGCCTGCTGTATGCGGCGGGTCGTTCGCCCGAATGTTGAAACGGCAGGACCCAAACGCAGAAGGCCCCGCTTGCGCGGGGCCTTCCGTCTGTTACGCGGCGCGAACGCCGTGGATCAGAACTTGTAGTTGAACGATGCAGCCAGCACGTCGCCGCGGACCTTGTACTTGCCCGTCAGCGAGTTGCCCTGGTTGTTGGTGGTGGCGCCAATGTTCACGTTCGGGTCGCTGGTGAACAGGTGGGTATAACCGAAGTTGTATTCCATGTTCGCCGACGGGGTCCAGCCCAGGCCGAACGACAGCCACTTGCGGCTGGTGTCCGGCACGCGCACGTCGCGGTGTGCGTCGGTGGTCGGGGTCTGGTCGTACGCGACGCCGCCACGCAGGGTCAGGGTCTCGCTCAGCTTGTAGTCGGCGCCCAGCGACACGAAGGTGGTGTCACGGTAGCCGAATTCCAGCACCGAGTCCGGCTGCGCCGAGGCGTAGTCGATGGTGACCTGGTCGAACGCGGTCGACCATGCGGTACGGGTGACATCACCCATCACGGTCCACTTGTCGTTGATGTTGTGGGTCACGCTCATGGTGGCCGAGGCCGGCAGGGTCACGGTGGCCTTGCCCGAGGTGGTCACGAAGCGACCCGGCTGGGCAACGGCCAGCACGGCAGCAGCGTTGGACGGCACGTCGAAGGTGGCGTCGCCGCCGGTGATCTTGTGCTCGACCTTGGAGCGGTAGCTGAAGCCGATGTGGGTGTTCTCATCGGGGCTGAACAAGCCGCCGACGGTCCAGCCCACGGCGTTGTTGTCGCCTTCGACGGTCAGCTTGCCATCGGCGCTGCCCGGGGCGAAGCCCGGCACGCGGGACTGGGCCAGCGCGGTGCCGAAGTCGATGTTGTTGCTCAGTTCGATGGTCAGGTGCTCAACGAACACGGACGCGCCGAAGGACACGTACGGGTTGACGTCGTACGAGGCGGCAAAGCCCAGGTCGATCGCCTTCAGGTCGGTCTTCAGGCCGCTGTAGCGACCCACCCAGCCGTTGTCGTAATCGGTCTTGAAGCCGAACGGAGCGGTCAGCGACACACCGAAGTGAACCTTTTCGCCGATCGGCATGTGAAAGTACGCGGCCGGAACCGGGGCAATCATGCCGGCGTCGCCGCCGTCACCGCCGGTCTGCGGCTGGCCGGTCGGCTTGCGGCCGGTGCCTTCGAATTCTGCCTTGAAGCTGATGGCGCTCAGGTCGCCCTGGATCTGGGTGCCTTCCAGCTGGCGCATGCCGGCCGGGTTGACCGCGATGATCGAGGCGTCGCCCTGGGCGCTGCCCGAACCGGCGAAGGCGCGGCCGAGGCCCTTGGCGCTGTTTTCCTTCAGCTGGAAGGCGGCGGCGTTGACGTGGCCAACGGCCAGGACACCGGCGATGCCGACAGCGAGGGCGGTGACGCGGGCGAGGGTGGAAGCGGTATGCATCGTTTGTTCTCTCCGGAAATGCGTGTGGTTTGGCAACGCGCGCCTGCGCTGTCCCAGGCCCCGAAGGACTTGACACAACGCGCCGGATTCCCCTCCCGACATACGACGCCGTATGCGAGTATACCCAGACCAGTTAATGAAACAATAACGCGATCACCCTTTCCGGCTATTCAGGCTGAACGCGTCTTCGCTCCTTCAGGCGCGTTGCCGCGCTAGGCTAGCGCCCACGCATGTTCGTCTCGCTCCCCTCCCGCAAGAAGTCCGCCGTCCGCTGGGCGACGCCCCTGCTGTTCGCGACGCTATGGGCCGCATTCCTGTGGTCGATCTCGCGTCCGGGCGATGCCCGGCGCAGCCTGTGGATGGACTGGGGCGCGTTGTCCACCGGGCTGACCCGGCCATTGGACTGGTGGGCCACCTTCCAGGACGGCAGCGTGCTGCGGTTGTTCACCGCGCTGTTCCTGCACGCGGACTGGTCGCACCTGCTGGGCAACCTGGTGTTCCTGCTGATCTTCGGCCTGCCCGCCGAGCGGGTGCTGGGGCCGTGGCGGCTGATCCTGCTGTTCCTGGTGGGCGGGGCAATCTCCAACCTCACCGCGATCTACACGATGGGCAGCCCGGACCAGATCATCATCGGCGCCAGCGGCGCGGTGTCGGCGCTGATCGGGGCGTACCTGGCCCTGTTCCCCGGCGCCCGGCTGGGGGTGGTGATCCCGCTGGGGCTGTTCCTGGAATTCGTGCGGGCGCCGGCCTACCTGCTGATCGGGGTGTGGGCCGGGCTGCAGGTGGTGTTCGCGTACATCGGCCCGACCTTCGGCATGGTGGCCTGGTGGGCGCACATTGCCGGGTTCGTGTTCGGGCTGGTGTATGGGGTGTACGTGCGCGCAGCGATCGCGCGGCGCTTGCGGAAGCGGCACGGGTTCTAAGCGTGCGCGCCCCGGGGGTCCGACGTCAGGGCGTCGGCTTTGCTTCCGGCTTTGCTTCCGGCTTTGCTTCCGGCTTTGCTTCCGGCTTTGCTTCCGGCTTTGCTTCCGGCTTTGCTTCCGGCTTTGCTTCCGGCTTCGGCTTTGCTTCGACCTTGGGCACCGGCTTCTTCGCCGCTTCGGCCTTCTGCTTGGCGGCCACCGAACCGGGCTGCTTCAACTCGGCCAGCGCGTCGTTGATCGGGCCGTCGCCGGGCAGCACGTCGCCGGCCTGGTAGCCTTCGCCGCCCTCTTCGTCACCGCGCAGGTGGCCCGGCAGGGTCGCTTCGCTGTAATCGGACAGGCTGGCCGGCAGGTCGTCGTCTTCGCCGGGCTTCTTCTCCGGCACCAGCACCACGTCGGGCACGATGCCGGTGGCCTGGATCGATTTGCCGCTCGGGGTGTAATAGCGCGCGGTGGTCAGCTTGACCGAATCGCCGTTGTCCAGCGGCAGCACGGTCTGCACCGAGCCCTTGCCGAAGGTGCGGCTGCCAATCACGCGGGCACGGCCGTTGTCGCGCAGTGCGCCCGCCAGCACTTCGGAGGCGCTGGCCGAACCGGCATCCGCCAGTACCACCACCGGCGCGCCCTTGAGCAGGTCGCCGGGCGTGGCGTCGAAACGCGCGTCGCTGATCGCGATGCGGCCCCGGGTGCTGACGATGTTGCCCTTGTCGAGCAGGTCATCGGCCACCTGCACCGCCGCGGTGAGCAGGCCACCGGGGTTGCTGCGCAGGTCCAGCACCAGGCCCTTGAGCTTGCCGCCGGCCTGCTGCTGCAGCTGGGCCACGTGCTTCTGGAAATCGGCGCCGGTATCGGCCTGGAAGGTGCTCAGGCGAATGTAGCCGTAGCCGGGTTCCAGCATGCGGCTGCGCACGCTGGTGACGCGGATGGTTTCGCGGGTGATCGGCACGTCGAACGGCTTCAGCTTGCCCTCGCGCACGATGGTGAGGATGACCTTGCTGCCGGCCTTGCCGCGCAGCGGCTCGGTGGCTTCGATCGCGCTGATCGGCTTGCCGTCGATGGCGATGATCAGGTCGCCGGCCAGGATGCCGGCCTTGGCCGCCGGGGTGTCGTCGATCGGCGAGATGACCTTGAGGCTGCTGTTGTCGGGCTGCTGCTGCAGCTCCACGCCGATGCCTTCATAGGCACCTTCGGCCTGTTCGTCGAAGGCTTCGGCATCTTCCTTGTCGAAGTAGGTGCTGTGCGGGTCCAGGTCCAGCAGCAGGCCACGGATGGCCGACTGCATCAGTTTCTTGTCTTCCACGGGTTCGACATACGCGGCACGCACCGCGTTGTAGACGGCCACGTAGCGGCGGATTTCATCCAGCGGCACACGCGAGGTCACCGCCTCTTCGGTGGAGGCCGCATCGCCGCCGCGTTCCGGAACCTGGGCGGTCTGCTGCGCCCATGACAGCGCCGGCACCAGGGCCAGCAGCAGGGTGGCGGAACGGGCTACGCGCATGAAGCACTCCAGGTTGAGCGGGGGACGGGACCACACGCACCGATGATGCGTGGCCCGATTATGCGCGAAGGCACGGTAAATTCCCGTTGAACGGGGGGCTACCGGCGCTGCAGCCACGACGACGGATCCACCGGCTGCCCGTTACGACGCAGTTCAAAATACAGCGCGGTAACGCCCTGCCCGCCCGAGTTGCCGACCTTGGCCACGGCATCGCCCTTCTTCACCGTGCCACCGGCATCGCGCAGCAGCGTGTCGTTGTGTGCGTAGAGGCTCATGTAGCCGTTGCCGTGGTCGACGATCAGGATCATGCCGTAGCCGGTCATCCAGTCGGAGAACACCACGGTGCCATCGGCGACGGCGGTGACCGTGCTGCCCGCGGGCGCGCTGATCAGTACACCACTGCTGGTGCGCCCGTCCGGCAGCTTGCCGCCATAGCGCGCCAGCAGGTTGCCCGACAGCGGCCAGCCCAGGCCGCCCACCTTGGGGGCCGGCGCCGAGGCCACGGCCGGTGGGGTCTTGCCCGGGCGCGGCGGCGGCTTGGTGCCACTGGCGGCGGCAGCGCGCTCGGCCTTCTCGGCGGCGGCCTTTTCCGCGGCGGCGCGGCGCGCGGCGGCACGGCGTTCGGCTTCGGCGCGCGCGGCGGCGGCACGCAGGTTGGCCAGCAGCGTTTCCAACGCCTTGGCATCCTGGCCCAGCGCTTTTTCGCGTTCGCTGCGGTCCTTGTAGCGTTCGTCCAGGCTGGCCACGGTCTGCGCGCGGGTGCGTCGGTCCTGGGCCAGGCTGGCGGCCTGCTGCTTCTGCTGCTGGCGGGTGCCTTCCAGCGCCTGCCGGCGTTCTTCGATCTGCGCTTCCACCGTTTCCAGTTCGGTCAGGTCGGCGGTCAGCGCGCCGATGCGCCGGGCGCGTTCGCGCTGCAGGTAGCGGTGGTAGGCGAGGGTGCGGTTGGCATCGGCCACCCGGTCCTGCGACAGCAGCAGCTTCAACGGTGCGTTGTTGCCGATCCGGTAGGCGGCGCGCAGCAGTGAGGCCAGTTCCTGGCGCTGCGCCTTCAAGCCGGCCTGCAGTTCGGTGCGGCGCTGCTGCAGTTCCTCCAGGGCGCGGGTCTCGCGCTGCAGCGCGGTTTCGGTCTGGGCCAGCACGCGGCCGGTGCGGGCAACCTTCTCATCGGCCTCGCGCAGCTGGCGCGAGGCCTGCCCACGCTGCCCTTCCAATGTGCGGCGTTCCTGGGCGACGCCCTTGAGCTCGGTACGCAGCTTCTGCAGCTTGCGTTCGGCCTCCTTCGGGTTCTGCGCGGCCAGCGGCGCAGCGCCGATCATTGCCAGAATCAATGCCAGCGCCGACAGCGCTACCGGCCAGCGCGAGCCACGGCCGTGCCCAGCGGTCGGATTGTTATTCCGGCGTGAGGAAAAGACGTTGGGGCGCAAGGGCTTTCCAGTGACTTCAGGCAGATGCGGATCGCAGCGCTGCATGGTGACATTCCTGAAGGCGGCCTGCCAGCCGCATACCGGACGATGCCCCCATGAAACTTTCCCCGCTTCCGCTGCTGTTGGCCCTGATGATCCCCTGCGGGTCGGCCTGGGCCGCTGACGACATCAGCAAGGTCAATGGCAGCATTACGGCTGAACCCGGCCAGGCCTATGGCGACCTGGAAACGGTGAACGGCAACATCAAGGTGGGCGCCGGCGCGAGCACCCACAGCATCGAGACCGTCAATGGCAGCATTGCCGTGGACGAAGGTGCGCGCACCGGCAGCGTCTCGACCGTCAACGGCAGGATCGTGATCGGCCCCCGCGTGATCGCGGGCGGCAACCTGGAAACGGTCAACGGCAGCATCTTCACCGATCGCGGCAGCCAGGTCGAAGGCAGCATCGAAACCGTCAACGGTGGCATCGGCCTGGTCGAGACGCGCCTGCGCAACAGCATTACGACGGTCAACGGTGACATTACCGTCGGCGTCGGCTCGCAGGTCGAGGGCGGCATCCACGTCGAGAAGCCCAACTTCAACATCTCGCTCAGCGCGCCGCGCAAGCCGCGCGTGATCATCGGCCCGAAGGCGTCCGTCGCCGGCGAGCTGCATTTCGAGCGGGAGGTCGTGCTGTACGTGCATCGTACGGCCAGCATCGGCCCGGTCACCGGTGCCGAACCCGTGCCGTTCGACACCGACGCCGCGCCCAGCGATTGATACTCTTTTACCCGGTGCCTGCGCACCGGCCCTTTGTCTCCAGGAATCCATGATGTCCCGCAAACTTCTGTTGTGCCTGGCTGCCACCGCCGCGCTCACCGCGTGCAAGGGCGAGACCACCGCACCGGCCGCCGCGCCGGCTGCTGATACCGCCCCGGCCGCCGCCGGCCACGCCTTCTCTGCCGAGATCAACGCCGGCGACTTCGGCGAGCTGGTCAAGACCCTGTCATCGGATGAGTTCGAAGGCCGCGCGCCGGGCAGCACCGGCGAAGACCGCACGGTGGAGTACATCCGCGACCAGATGCAGCGCATCGGCCTGCAGCCGGGTAATGGCGACAGCTGGTTCCAGGAGGTGGCGATGACCGAAACCACCGCCGATGAGACCACCGTCCTGAAGCTGGACCAAGCCGGCAAGCAGCGCGACCTGAAGTTCGGCACCGACATGGTGATCGGCACCCGCAGTGGCCAGAAGGAAGTGAAGATCGACGGCAGCGACCTGGTCTTCGTCGGCTACGGCGTGGATGCGCCGGAGCAGAAGTGGAACGACTACGCCGGCCAGGACTGGAAGGGCAAGACGGTGGTCATGTTCGTCAACGACCCGGGCTTCCACGTCAACGACGAGAAGCTGTTCGACGGCAAGCGCATGACCTACTACGGCCGCTGGACCTACAAGTTCGAGGAGGCCGCCCGCAAGGGTGCCGCCGCGGCGCTGATCGTGCATGACACCGCCGGCGCCTCGTACGGTTGGGATGTGGTCAAGAACTCGTGGGCCGGCCCGCAGTACGACCTGCCGGCCAAGGACGATCCGGAACCCCGCCTGCCGGCGCAGGGCTGGCTGAGTGCCGATGCGGCGCGCCAGCTGTTCGCCGATGCCGGCCTGGACCTGGACCAGGCCTACAAGGATGCCAACAAGCGCGGCTTCAAGCCGGTACCGCTGAAGGCGAAGATCTCGCTGGACCTGAAGAGCACCATCGCCGAGAAGAAGTCGCGCAACGTGGTCGGCGTGCTGCCGGGCACCAAGCATGCCGACGAGGCCGTGCTGTACATGGCGCACTGGGACCACCTGGGCAAGCATGAAGGCGAGCAGGGCGACAACATCTACAACGGTGCCATCGACAACGCCACCGGCGTGGCCGGCATCCTGGAGATCGCCGACGCGATGGCGCATGAGCAGCCGGCACCGGAGCGTTCGGTGGTATTCCTGGCGGTGACGCTGGAAGAATCGGGCCTGCTGGGATCGAAGTACTACGTGAACCACCCGACCTTCCCGCTGGACAAGATTGCCGGTGTGATCAACATCGATGCGATGTCGGTGGCCGGCAAGGCCAAGGACCTGACCGTCACCGGCTTCGGCAGCTCGCAGCTGGAGGACATCCTCAAGCCGCTGGCGGCGGAGAAGGGCCGCACGCTGCATGGCGAAACCTCGGTGCAGAGCGGTTTCTACTTCCGTTCGGACCACTTCAACTTCGCCAAGGCCGGCGTGCCGGCGCTGTATGCCGACGGTGGTGAGGACCTGATCGACGGTGGCGTGGATGCCGGCCGCAAGGCGGCTGAAGCATACGGCCGCGACCGTTACCACGGCCCGAAGGACGAGTACGACGCCAGCACCTGGAAGCTGGACGGCACCGTGGAAGACCTGGAACTGCTGCACGGCGTGGGCAAGGCCATCGCAGTGGGCGGCCAGTGGCCGAACTGGTACGAGGGCAACCCGTTCAAGGCGGCCCGCGACGAGATGATGAAGGGCAAGACCGAGGCGGCTGCGCCGGCCCCGGCTGCGAAGTAAGCCTGGCCCACATCGCTGGTTGAAAGGAAGCGGGGGCGGTGGGGGCCGGGGGTTTTTTTGGGGGGCGGCGGGTGGGGGGGGGCCCCCCGCGCGCCA
>NZ_JASCOP010000010.1:0-61544 GCF_029959395.1 Stenotrophomonas sp. PS02300 | reverse complement strand
ATCGCTCCCACATCAGAGCCTTCTGGGCGTCGCTGTAGTAGATCCTTGGCCTGCGCTCCATCTGCAACACTCCTGCTGCCGGTAAGCAGTCTTCAGTGTGTTGCGTCGACCGGTTGAATCCAAGGCCCAAAGCGGACATCCGCCCTACCCCCGATAAATCTTCCTAACCGCTCGGCGACCGCGCGCTCCGACATGGCGTCAATAGTCAATTTGCAACGCTCGTGAAATTTCACTCCCTACACGATGGCAAGAGATGGCTACGCTTGCGTCGTGGGAGGCTACCAGGCGCCTCTCCGGGCTCTAGGACGCTCGGCTGCGCAAACGCTTAGCCTTCAGCATAGCCATTGGACTAACGGTCGGGACCGGGACGAGAAAAGTCAGCTGTTCTTCCAAGCCCAACGCTTTAAGGGTGGAGATCAGCGTGTGGACCGTTGATCCTTGCCCGCTCTCCAGTTGCACCAATGCTCTGCGAGAGATCCCTGCTTTGTCGGCCAACGCCGCTTGCGAAACGTTGGCCAGAAGGCGGCGCGCCCTGATCCGCTTTCCTAGGGCCTCGGCAATTTCCTCAGGGGACTGGATCGGCATGTGACTCATTTGCGCGCAAATGTGCTCATTAGTGGTGACTTCTTCCGTTGTGCGCGGAAAAGCGCGCAACTCTGGCACTTCCATAACTCATCGTAATGACCTGAAATCTCCCGCAGAATAGAATTCTAGATAGAGAGATCCTACATACCTGCAGGTGTCATGCGCACAACTGGCACCAGACTGTGCTCAATTGCTGGGAAACATCATTGCCGCGGTCGGACCAACAAAGATGTTCGGCGTTGGCGTTCTGGAGCAACTGATCGTCGTCAGTCAGCGGCAGCTACGTTGCGCGAACCGCTCGGAACTGCGCCACGGCTACGGGCAGAACTTAGCAATCTCGACGACTGGATGAGAATAACAACGATGCCCGCAAACTTGTGGCTCCTGCGGTACACCTGATGGCTGTGCGCGCCACGTTCGCGCCGGGAGACGCACTACCGTGCGTACCAGTAGGCTCACACGGTAGACAGCGATCAGCCAAGAGGGCAAGGTTGCGCGCTCGCACCAACGATAGAGGCAGCATATGAAGCCGACGATCTTGGCACTTGACCTTGAGGGAACGCTCATCTCAAACGCAATCAGCCAGATTCCCAGGCCCGGACTCTACCGGTTCCTTGAGGAAATCCAAGCGCTGTTTGATCAGCTGACGATGTTTACTACAGTTCCCGAAGATCGCTTTCGCAGCATCGCCGCGTTGCTGGCTCGCGAAGGCAGTGCCCCGGCCTGGTTCGTGGAGCTGCCCTACATCAGGTGGTCGGGAAAGACGAAAGACCTACGTCTCGCCTCGCCAAATCTGGGCGAGGCACTACTACTCGATGATCACTGCCCCTATGTCCATCCCGGGCAGGAGCAACTATGGGTGCAGGCCCCGTTGTTCGGTTCTCCCTATTCATCAGACGATGATGGCCTCAACCTGGTACTCCACCGTTTGCTTGATCGCACCCGCAATGCGGACGCTGACTTGCGCCCCCTAGCCCGGAGCGGAGACGCGTAGCCATGCGCAATCCATCTTTGATTCAGCTCAGGCTCGCATGACTCGCTCCGTGCCCCCACGAGAGATCCTGGATGCCGCCGCAGCACGGCGCGAAAGTCTCGCCTCACAGTGGTTCAGTGCAGCACAGGTCAATGCCGGGCTAGACTTGAAGCTCGGCAGCGGCTGCCACAGTGCAAGCGAGTTGCGACGTCAGGGGAAGCTGCTGGGCGTGTATGTCACGCACCCCATCGGCAGCTACCGCTACCCGACCTGGCAGTTCCGCCCAGATGGCCAGCCCGTTGAGCGACTAGCCGCGATCCTAGCAGTGTTGCGGGACTTTGGTCCTTTCCAGCGTGAGCCGGATGGTCTGCGTCGCAGTACCGGTTGGGGCGAGGCCGAGTGGTTCTTGTCGCCGCACGCGTTGCTTTGGGGCGCGGCACCGGCCGCGATGCTGAGTGTAGACCCAGCCCGCGTGTTGTATGCAGTGCACTGCGAGTTCGAAGAGGATGTCTGAGAGGGGCCTTACCGAGATGACTCAACGCTAGCGTCTGCCCGACATCCTTCAATGAAACTGAGTCTGGCAGTGCGGAACTAGTTGAGAGCGAATACGCGGAAGCCTACAGTCTGGCGGCTTGCAGGCCTCCAGCAATCCATGGCTATGCTCACTTGGTAACGATGCAGCATCCGCCAACCGCCGAGACAGAGGCTCAGCCAAGTTTGTGCGACGCGTACATCGAGGACAATCGTAGGGTGAATGTCGAAGCTTCCCCTTAGTTGAATCCAGGTCCATTGCAAGAACAGCGACTCTTATTCATCCCCCGTGATCTCATACGACGGAGACTGATGGGTCCAGGTCTGCATAAACCTGGTCAACCTCATCGACTTGTTACGCAGCCCAAGGTGAATGGCACCCCCTTGTCTAGGTGATGGCGTCCTGCCCGTCCAAGTAAGATCGCACATCCCTAAGTTCGCTCAAGCCTCCGCGGCAAAGAAACTCCAGTACGGTGTTCCCAGCAAACATGGGTGCCATGTTCGGCCGCCTTATCCAGCCATCCGCCTGAATGGAGTCCGGCAGAAGGATATGAAGAGCTTTGTAGATGCCAAGTAGATAGCTAATCCGTATCAATACGTCGTCATCGATATGCTCGTAAGCGCCTCGCACCCATGCCTCGTAAGAAGCATCAGGGGGACTTCCAAGCAACGTTCTCTGCTGGAGTCCCGACAGATCCCACCTCGCAGCGAGTTTGAAGAAGGCTCTTAATGCCGAGCCTGAAAGCTCTTCGCGACTGAGCTGATCTGTAGGGATGCTCATCATGTGCTCATCTTCCAATCGACTTCTATTAGAAGCACATCGTGGCGTGCCACAACCCCACGCCTACAAATGCGCCGTCATCTCATTCAACGGCCAGCAGCATGCCCATCCTATCGCAATCCACGAACTGCATCTCGTGCTGAGTTTTCTGACATGGCAACCGCTGTAGCGGTATGCACATCAGATTATCTGATACGTAATCAGATAATCTGTGCACCACAAATATGAGAATGTGCTATCTGTTTGCAATATGAAGGAGAGTGAGTGATGCTCGCCTACATGGTGCCCTTGTCGATACAAACGCTCGCACTTCGCGCAACGACTCCTGACCAGCTCGCCGAGCAGGTGGCGGAGGAGTACGGGCTTTATGTCCGGCTCTCAGAAGTCTGGATGCTGCTTGGCTACAACAGCATCGGCGCGGCCAGGCGCGCGGCATATGACAACCGACTGGGTATAGCGACCTCAACCATCCCTGGGAGGAAGGGCCGCATGATCCGCTCCAGAGATCTCGCGCAATGGCTGTTCACCGCAGCACGCGGCGCGGAGACCGTCAGCAATCGGCAGGCCACTCAATGATCCCGATCTTCCCATGGAGGATCTCCAAGTGAGCTAAGAACACTCTCTGGGGCAGAAAAGACAAACCCCGGCTGGCAGGCCGGGGTCTGTTTGAGGCGCAGCGATGAGTACCGCTATGCCGAATCTACCCCCTTACCCCGATAAGAATCAACCCCTAGGCATTCCGGGAGGGAGGCGGCTGCCCGCTTCCCAGTAGATAGGCAGGGATCCATGAATCAAGAAGAACTGGCCCAGCGTCTGCGGGAGCAGGAGGGCCTAACTGTCGAACAGCGACAGCACATCCTTGAGATGGCTAGCTCGAGTCCAGCGCGGAAGCCAGGAAAGGGCGCGCTGAACAACGTTGTGACCCACTTCAATTCAGTGAAATGTGGCCAGCTGATCACGCTGGAGAGTCATACCGTTGAACATCTGTTCGCGCTGACTCTGGAGCTGGATCCGGATGTGCTTGGCTACTTCCCGCAGGTCGCCTGTAAGGGAGTGAGACTTGGCAATCATGTAAGGAGCGGCACCTTGGATTTTCTGGTCGTCCGCACCCGTGGCGTTGAGCTGGTCGAATGCAAGGCCGGCTCCGCTCGTGACAGCTTGCTTACGGCAAAGTCCGGTGAATGGATCGATGTCGATGGAAATCTTCAGAACCTTGCCTATGGTCCTTGGGCAAGGCAGCGCGGCATGGAGCACGTCCTGTGGCTCAGTCCCTCCCGCGTCGACACGCCACTCCGGAACCTGCAGGTCATCTATAACGAGGTGCGCATGGTACCTGCCAATGAGGCTCAAGTCTTGGGCAGGCGCATCCATGCGCATCTCGCCGACGGCCCCAAGAGCCTCGATTGGATGATCGAGACTATCGAGGGATTCAACGTGAGCCAAGCGGCGCTTCTGCTTGGAACCCGCTGGGCCTTCGGTCCAGTTGAGCATGTTCCGCTTACGGACACGAGCAACTTCTTTTTGACCTTGAGTCAGGCTCAGGCTATTGAGATAGGAGGCAACTTCTTTGAGGTTGCCAGGCAATCTCGCAATCAACTGAACTCGGCGTTCGCAACGGCGACGCTAGTCGACGCCACCAACGCCGAAAAGCGGCTCGCATTGATTCAATCCGCGCATGCGAAGGGTACAGCCGTCCCCAAACACCTGCGTGGGGTAGCGCGGAATGTGGCCGAGGCGCGAAGCAGAGGTGACAACGAACTCGAGCAGTGCCTTACCAGGTTTCATGCAAGCGGCAACCGAATGAGCCGGCTTACCCCCGTTCAAGAGAAGAGGACGGCTGAGACAATTCGCGCATACGCCGCAGGCAAGTATTCACAGAAGAAGGACGCATACGCTGCGCTCAAGGAGGCCTGTGAATCTGACGGCGAGTCGCCACAGAGCCGCCAGGCCTTCGAACGCAAGCTCGCTGATCCGCGCCTGGAGCTGCGTAAGGTCCTTGCAACGCAGGGAATGCGTGGCTACCAAAAGCAACGGCCGCGCTCGGACGCGCGCGACCGGTCGGGTACAGCCTTAGCCAAACATGCAGTCCTGCACGTCGACAGTACCAAAGTTGACGTCAGGGTGGTGCGCGACGATGGAATGAGTGCAAGCGCAGAGTCCCCTCTGATTTATCTAGGAACAGATGAGGCGACTGATTTGCCGATGGCGCATTCCGTTGTCTTCGGGCCAGCACGGCGCGATGGTTTGGCCATCCTGATACGGAACTACGTCCGCAGACATGGACGACTCTTCAACAGCATCTTTGTCGATCGGGGAACGGAGAATCAGTCGCACTTTCTCATAGCTCTGGCTTTGCGATATCAATTCTCAATCCATATCTGCCCAACGGCAGGTTCGAGGTTCAACTCGAACGTAGAGCGATACTTTGAAAGGTTCAATTCCCAAGTCAGCCATGAGCTTGTCGGCAGCACCGATCCCGACAAGGCGGGTCGGGGCGTGGACGGGAAGTTCAAGAGCTACAAAACTGCCAGGCACTGCTTTGAAACCGTTCATACGGTGGCCAAGGAAACGCTTTATGAGCACTTCCCGAGCGTTCCTGTACAAGGCTTCGCAAGTCCGGCCGAACGTGCAGCCCACGCAGATCTTCTCTTTCCTAGTGCCGGCCTGCACGCAGTGGTTGATGAAGAATTCCTCTTCAGAACCGCGATCCCGCACAGCAATAACAAGTATGTACCCGGACGAGGGTTCGAGGTGAATGGTCGGTACTTTCACTCCAGTGAACTGAGGGAGCTCGACACGTCATTCGATGTTGAGCAGCTTCGAACAGACCCGGAGGACCCGAGCTTCATTTGGGTTAGGACGAATCGTGGACTGTTCAAGGCGTTCTGCAACTTGATCGGGCCTCTAGCTAATTCCACCCTGATTGAGCGGTCGTTCAGGGGTATGTATGACCAGCTCTACGCGCCATCGCTCCGCGAAGCAAAGCAGACCGCGAGGCACGCTCAGGCGATGCGTACGGCAGCCGCGAACGCGAAGCCCATCACCGCGGCTCATCCCAAACCGGGTGAGGCGGACTCGGGTAGCCTCGATTCGCCATCAGATGATGCTCTTGACGAACTGGATCTGCGCGGGATCAAGAAACGCGCGGTGGATGACTTTGACTCCATTGAAGCGCCGTAGCTTGTTCCATTGAAGGCAAGACCAAGCCAATCATTCAAATTCATAGGAAGCGACAGTGGTCAGCAACTCTGGAATCCCTTTTGTGAACCATAGCCGCATGAAGACGGCCTATTCCGAGCTCCTGAACGCCATCCAAAGTGCGCGCTCAGGTACGTTCGTTTGGGCGCTAGCACCTTCTGGATCGGGTAAGAGCGAAATCCGGCAAGCTATTCTTCCTGCACTGGCCGGGAAACAGAGTTGCTGGCCAGCCGGTACCCTACCTTTGATATCGGTGCGAGCAATGGCCAATGATCGGGGAAAGTTCAACTCCAAGGACCTTACGCTTCGCCTGCATCATGCCGTGGTGGCGCCGGATTTCGGCTGGCTCGAGTCCAAGGATCGGTCAATCAGCACTGATGCGCACCATCTCCAGGCCGAGGTGGAGGTGAATAGTGAATTGTGGAGGAAGGTAAGGGCAACGCATTCGCAACCGAGACTGCAGCACAGCTTCGAAGCGGTGGCGAAGCAGCGTCAGCTGAAGTACATCTTCCTTGAAGAGGCGGCTACTTTGACCATGGTGCATCTTCATCAATCCAGCTATGGCTATATGTCGAACCTGGTGAGACTGATAGAGGAGATCGGTTGCGTCATGGTGATGCTGGCTAACCATACGGCAGAGAGCCTGTGGGCGGGACATCCCGACGTCTGGAATCGATCTCGGTTCGTTTATATCCGTCCGTACAACTTGAGCAATCCCCAGGACGAGCGCGACTTCGTTGCAGTTCTCAAGGGTATGGGTCAGAGCTTCCGTCTGGAGGATCCTAAGGTTCTCGTTAAGAACGTCGATCTGATGTATGCCAATGGTGCCGGCGTGTTTGGACCCACTATCGATGTTGTACATCGCGCTGAGCTTCGCCGAAAGAATGAGGGCGCAAGCACCATTACGGAAGCGCATCTGCACGCAAGCTCCTCCAGTGAAAGGGACCTGGGAACGGTGTGGAGCAGTGTGCACGCATTCAACAAGCTTGCTGATCAGAAGCCTTTGAACGGCGCGAAGAGAATCGCTGACTTCCTCAAACGAGTCGGTACTGGCGGTCCAGAGTCATGACGAGCATGACAAACACGGGGTACCGGTGGACCACTCTTCCGCCACTTGCGCCCATCGATGGAGGCACTGCCCAGACTGAATCCCTTGGGGGATACTTCCAGAGGATGTGCGAGATTACCGGGTTCACCAAGACACATCTCGCAGGAGTGCTTGACAAGATTGCAGGTCAGCCAGTCAATGGTCTGCTACAGCGGAACAGCTTCGTGGGACCAGGACAGGTGAGCCTGAACCGCGCGCGCGCGCTAGAGCAGTTGACCAATCAACGGCTGGTGGGCTGCACCCTCTCGCCTTTCATCAAGGTTCTGCAGATGAGGGATGGTGGCCTTACCCGTATAAATCGCCGCTGGTGTCCTGAATGCCTACTCGAGGCAGGCGAGAGTAATGGTCTAAGCGAAAGGCTGATCTGGAATTTCCTTCACTACTCACATTGCTCGTTGCACTCAGCCAGAATCGTTGATCGTTGCCCAGATTGCGGGAACATCCAGCAGTTGCGAAGGGTCAAGGCGGCCTTATGCGCCTGCTGCGGTGGCAGACTAGCGCGCGCAGCCACCCACGAGAGGCCCAGCGCGCTTCAATCGTGGGCTAACGCCTCAATCGAGGACGTTGTGGGCTGGACGGCGACCAACCCCGATGTGGTCATTCCTCCAGAGAACTATCAGCGCTTCTTTGAAGGGCTTCGCCAAGATGGGACATTGGACAGGCTGAAGCTAGTTCACAACAGATTCTGGAGGGACGCAATCCGCTTCAGGCGATCTACTACCACGTTCAGAACACTCCTCAACTTATCTGCGATAAAATCTGTAGACATCATCGGAATTCTGACCAATCCAGTTCCGGCCTCATCGACGTCGCTGTTTCCAAACCATGAAGTGGACGGTGAGATCGCCTTTGATCTTGAGGACTGGGGAGCGCACGCAAGAAAGTTCGAAGTCGTGCTCCAAGCGCTTTGCAAGTTTAATACGCGCGTGTTTCCGAGTCAGGAGTTCCTCGGCGTACTGTTGGTTTCGAGGTCAAATAGTTCTATCCACCGTGCACCCTCGTTCCGGGTCTACAGGGATCTCCAGATGCGGCCTGGGCAGGATCTCTTGGCGGGTCGGGGAGTGACAAAAGCGATCATGGACCTCTCCATGACCCGCCTCGCAGCCGGCGCACGAGAGCGGGGCGTCGCCAGCGAACTCGTGAAGAGATTCGCTATTACGGCAGAGGCAGCTCGAGAATGCGCTCGGACGGCGATGATTATTACCAAGGCCATGCGCTCTCGAGCCTTCTCGGTTGCTGGTGATCCCGTCGCGTCCTCCGGAAGGAAGACGCCCCATTCCCATAGGGGCTAGAAAGGGAACAGTGGCCGCCAGGCTTGTTCCCTTGGCGCTCGCTTGGCCACCTACTCGGACGGGCGTATTCAGCGATCTGCCGGACGCTTCGATTGAGTCCAGGGGTGTTCCGATTCGTGCTCAGACCTCTCCGCCTAGGCCATAGCTTATGGCTAGTACGTGTCTACAAAAGGTTGGACGATTCAGATCAGCGAACGCGAGGTGGCACGCCAACTGCTAAATAGACTTCCTATGACCGAGGATGTTGCCAGGGAATGCGCCCGGACGGCAGTGGTCCTTGTAAGGGCGATGAGCTCTCGAGCCTTCTCAGTTGCTGGCGATCCCGTCGCGTGCGAGGGAACGAGGTCGCGACCATCCCGGAAAAGGTGATGAGTGCGCAGTCACTGCCCGGCCTACATCCCCCGGGTAGTCTGCGCCCGGTAACAGGCGATCAATCCACGCCTGCGGTGTGCTGCCTGCCGTGAGCCGGTACCTCGGCGACTGCTCTGTGCACCGACGGTCGCCATAGCGTCCGCCGGGCGCATTGGAGTCCCCGGCGTTCCTTGGCCATTCGGCGACCTCGGCGGCGGTCTTCACATTTCGAATATTGCCGATACCTGTTCCAAGCGCGATGTAGCCATCGTCAGCGTTTCCCTCCAGCATGCCGATCCGCAGTCCAGCCAAGGTCCCGGGCAACCTAAAGCGATGCGCGAATGAGGGCGAGGGGACCGTCCAATACCCATGAATTGAGTAGAATCGGTGCAGGTAGATAGGTGCTGTCAGCCGGCCGTCATCGTGCTGCAGCTATGGACAGGAGGGCGGCTACACCGCCATGAGCACAAGGAGACCTTAGGGTGTATTTGGCCGAGCTGACTATCTCGAACTTCCGCAAGATCAACAACGCAGTCCTGCACTTCCAAAGCGGACTGAACGTCCTGGTTGGTGCAAATAACGCGGGTAAGACTGCCATTGTCGATGCGTTGAGGTCGCTCCTTGCCGGGCACGACGAACCTTACCCGCGGCTGGACTCGGAGGATATTCATCGGCCGAAGACGGGATCGCCTAGCGGCAGCATCGTGTTCAAGTACATATTTCGAGGCTTGAGCCCCGATGATGAAGCTGACTTCATGACTGCCCTGAAGCCTGCTAAGGATGGGCAGATGGAGGCGCATATCACCATCAGCTTCTCCGAGGCGGACAAGACGGGGCGACTTAGAGCAAAGCGCTGGTGCGGAGACCATGATGATGTCGGCCTGACAGCGGACATGATGGAAAACCTTCGTGGGGTCTATCTACAGCCCCTACGTGATGCATCTCATGCCCTAAGACCCGGCCGCACAAGCCAGCTGTCCCGATTGTTTCAGCTGCTCGTTGATGACGATGGCAAGATCGAGATCAATAAGGCACTTAAGCTCCTGGATGATGAGCTCAAGACGAAAGCGCCCATTGTGAGTACCCATAAGGCCATAACCACCCGCCACTCCGAGATGCTGGGGCCACAGCTATCTCAGCTGCTCGGGCTCGGGGTTAGCGTCAGCGATTTCCAACGTCTGGCTTCGCGTCTCTCCCTTACCGTGGACCTGTTCGAGCTTGAGCAGAACGGGCTCGGATTCAACAATCTTATCTTCATGGCGGTCGTTCTCAGCGAGCTGACCAAGAACCCAGAAGCCAGCTATCGAGGCCTGATCATTGAGGAGCCCGAGGCACATCTGCATCCCCAATTGCAGGCTGTTCTGCTGGGCTACTTTGAAAAGATCAAGGCAGTGGACAAGGAGAAGCCTGTCCAGCTGTTCGTTACCAGCCACTCCCCCAACTTTGCCAGCATCGCCAACCTCGACAGTTTGACTTGCCTGGTCGACACCGGAATCAAGGTGGAGACGTTCTTTCCCCGAGACATCAAGTTTGCTGTCGGAAAGCGTGAGAAGCTTGAGCGCTATTTGGACGTAACCCGGGCTGAGCTCTTCTTTGCACGCCGGGCCATCCTAGTTGAGGGTGCTGCGGAGTTGGTGCTTGTCAGTGTGCTCGCGGAGAGGTGCGGCCACGATCTACGCAAGCATGGTGTCAGCCTCATTAGCGTTGAAGGACTCAACTTCGACTCATTCATTCCACTGTTCGGCGAGAAAGCTCTGAAGATTCCTGTCTCCGTGCTTACGGATGCAGACCCAACGGGTCCGAGTGAAGAGGATGAAGAGCAAGAGGAAGAGGAAAAGGAAGAGGGCGATGGCAGCGCAGAAGCGGACGACCATGCGCCGGAAGATGTGACCTCCAGTGGAAAGAAGAAGGCTGCTCCTGTCTACCCTTCGATTGGCGACAAGGTGCAGGTGTCCGCCAATACCTTGAGTATGCTCAAGTTCGAGGATTCATATCTCAAGATCTTCCATGGGCTGAAGACGCTTGAGTATGACTTGGCCTTGTACGCCAGCAATCGCAAGATCATGCTTGCGGCGCTTAAGGAGCTACACCCGAAGATCTCTGCGAACCTGGAGAAGAAGGTGGACGCCGCTACGGGAGATGCAGAGAAGGCTCGCGCACTGTTCAGCGGAATGTTCGAGAGGAAGAACGGAAACGTCCAGAAGGGGCGCTTTGCACAAGCTTTGGCGTACCTGATCGCTAAGGCGAAAGAGGAAGACTTCACTGTTCCGGAGTACATCAAGTCTGCAGTCGAACACGCTTGCCAGCCTGGCCCGAAGAAGGCTGAGGGCGAATGAGCACGGATACCCCTTCAGTAGAACAGCGTCAGATCATCTCGGCTCCATTGCAACCCATGTCGGTCATCGCTTGCGCGGGAAGTGGGAAGACCTTCACGGCAGTACGCAGGCTGGCCCACATACGTCAATGCCTCGGTGATCACCGGGGCCGGGTTGCGCTCCTGTCCTTCTCGAACATCGCCGTGGAGACCTTCAGGCGCGAGTACCAGGCACTCGCAATGGGATCGCTCAAGATCCCTTCCCACCAGCGTGTTGAGATCGACACATTGGACGGGTTCATTGCGACAAACATTCTGCGACCCCACGCCCATCGGACGATGGGGTGTACCACGACCCCGTTCTTGCTATCAGGGAGCGAGTCATTCCTGCTAGGAAAGGACTATTGCTTCTGGGTGGAGTCGCCGAGAACCAAAAACTACCCAGTGCCACCAGGGCATATCCATCGCGTTGTCATTGGCCCTTCTGGGGCTGGAACGGACTTCTTTTACCAGAACTCCGGCATGCTGACGAAGATCAATAATGGTCCGAAGGCTGCCGCGGCCTTGGGAAAACTAGGGGCCTACACGCACGAGCTGGCACGCTATTGGGTCGACCTTACCCTCCGCAGCCAACCCGAGATCTTGCGAGTCCTCGCGCGTCGCTATCCCCACATCCTGATTGATGAAGCCCAGGATATCGGCATCCTGCACCAGGTGATCATTGAGAGGCTCAGCCAAGCAGGCTCTCAGATTTCCCTTATTGGCGATCCCAATCAAGGCATCTACGAGTTCATGGGCGCGACCGGCTCGTTCCTGTCAAGCTACCACAGCAAACCCGGTGTTTCTGCAGCCGCCCTGACCCGCAACTATCGGTCCGTACCGGCCGTGCTCGATCTTGCCAACGCAATCTCAGCGCGTACAGACGATCCGGATAGGACCGCGCCGTCTACGCTCCATGGGGCCTACTTCGTTCCGTACACGACCGCCGATACGAAGAAGGTTTTGGCTGCCTTCCAGGCAACACTGGTCTCCGCCGGGTTGGACCCTGGACGCTCGGCCGTGCTCTGCCGTGCACGCAAGTGGGCCGACGAGCTGGCTGGGCATGAGGGTGCGCCTGGCGTGGGAACGAGTAAGATGCTTGCCCAGGCAGCCATGGTGCGCGATATCCACTCTGACTACTCAACAGCATTCAGACTCGTGGCAACTGCCATCATGGGTTTGACCGACAACGCGCCCAAGGGCATCGTTGCTCGCCTGACTCAGGCAGCCAGGTACCCAGAGGAACGAGCGCTTCGTCGTGTCATTTGGGCTTTCACGCGAGATCCGGTCTCGGGCCTGCCCAGCGCAGCGCTGCGCGCTGTTAGCGATTGGCAGCCGGCACTGTTGAAACGTTTAAGGGACCTGATGACCAATCTGAGCATGGCCCACGGACTCAATCACACCTCCTCCACGCTCGGTGCTCGGCTCTCGAAGAGAAGTTTGCCCAACTCGCCGCTAATGACCCCGCCGGACCTAGGTGCCGATCAGCCCCTGCGGGTAAAAATCAATACCGTGCACCAGGTCAAGGGCGAAAGTCTGGATGCCGTCCTCTACATGGCAACGAAGCCGCATGTGTCTGCGCTTCTAGACGGGGGTTGCACTGAGGACGGGCGAATTGGATATGTGGCTGTGACCCGGGCAAGGGATCTGCTGTGGCTGGCTGTTCCGGCGACAGCTTTGAAGAGCCTTCGTGCCGATCTTCAAGCGAAGGGCTTCAAGGACGCAACTGCTACGGTTTCGGCCCCTCCTGCCGGGCATGGCATCGGTGCCCCCTTGAGTGGGAAGACCGGATAAAAGCTCAGCCCGGCACCAGCAACTCAACGCCAGAAGACGAAGCTGAACGGGGGTAAGCAAAGGTCTTCTCCTAGATCGGACCTGAACGCGCATTCCTTGATGGAGTTGGTTCTGCTCGGTCTGAGGAGGGAACCTATGAGTGCTCAGCAACCATAGTTACGCCAATGGGGTAGAGAAATGGCTCGACCTATCGTTGCAGGTGGCGACTAACCTTTGGTTGCCCGTCTACACCCTCGTTGGGCGCTGACAGGCGATGTATGAGAACGGCGATACGTCATAAATGACAAATTAAAGGGGATTGCCAGTCATATATGACTATTTTCGACCCGCCGGGATCCCAGTCGGGGTGACGGCGATACGATCGATCATTGGTGCTATCTTATGGCCACTTGGCTAGCACATATGACGGATATGCGTACTTCTCCGACCGATTCGGCAACGCCCGGCGTGCTCCGCGCTGCGGCCCACATGGGTGCGTTGATCCGCCGGGCACGCTTGGCCCGCAGCATGACGCAGGCTGAGCTTGCGGTGCGTGCTAGGAGCAGCCCTGCCACCGTGATGCGCGTGGAAAAGGGCAGTGTGGATACCGGGTTGGGTACGGTGCTTTCGATGATGGAGCAGCTGGGTCTGCTCGGCCACGTAACCGCAATTGCCGACCCCACCACCCAAGCCCTGTTGGATCACAAGGACCGCAAGCGTGCGCGTCGATCCCAGGCTGCGAACCTGGACTTCTGACCATGGCCCGTCGCTACGTCTTCATCCACCTCCCGGGCCAGACGGAAGCCGTTCCCGCCGGTCAGCTGGAGATGGTCACGCGGAACAGCCAGCTGCATACCTCAACGTTCAACTACGGAAACATCTATCTCCAGCGCGGCGGTGCAATCGAGGTTGACCCGATTTCGTTGCCACTTCCGGCAGGTACGGATCGCCAACGGGGGCCCGCCAACGGCCTTGAGTTGTTCGGTGCCATCCGCGATGCCAGTCCTGATGCATGGGGGCGGCGCGTGATCGAGAACCGGCTTCGCCGCCAGGGAACGCTGCCAGAAGTGGATTATCTGGACAACGCCGGCAGCGACCGGGTGGGTGCATTGGACATTCGTCGCGAGCGGGACAGCCAGCCCGCGCAGCACGCACTGCCGCATCAGGTGGACCTGCCTTATCTGCTTGAGGCGGTGGACAGGATCGAAGCCGGAGAGCAGGTGCCTGCGCAACTGGCCGCGTATTTCGATGGAGGCCCCACGCTTGGCGGCATGCGGCCCAAAGCTGTCGTCATACGGGACAACCGCCAGTACGTTGCCAAGTTCCCTTCACGCTCCGACAGGCGCTTCAGCGTTCCGATGATTGAACACGCGACGCTGCAGCTGGCAAAGCTGGCAGGGCTGGACGTACCCGATCTGCAGCTGGTTCCGCTGGGAGAAGGCCGCACCGCGATGATGATCGAACGCTTCGATCGTGTACCGCTCGAAGGCGGAATGGAGCGCCGCCACATGGTGTCCGGTTTGTCCATGCTTGGGTTGCCTGAGATGGCATCGGCGGACGGATCCTATGCGGCGCTGGCGGACGTGCTCAGCAACCGTTGCCCGGCCGAGCACGTACAGAGGGACCGAACCGAGTTGTTCAAGCGGATGGTGTTCAACATACTGGTCACCAACAACGATGATCACCTGCGGAATCACGCTTTCCTTTTCTCACGCAACGACGTTCTGGCGGATGGAACACGCTTGGGACGCTGGTGCCTGAGCCCGCTTTACGATGTGGTTCCTGCCCCCGTCGTTGGAACTGACAGGTTCCTGGCAATAGGCATCGGAGAACGGGGAAGATTGGCCACGCTGGATAACGCGCTCACCAGTGCGGGCCGGTTCGGTCTGCGACACGCAGAGGCGGCCGCCGTCATTCTGGAGATGATTGCCGTCGTGCGGCCTTGGAAGGGCGTGTTCGAAGATCATGGGGTCAGCGCGGCAGACATCGATGCCGTGGCCGGTGCCTTCAGGCGCCCAACAGATATCGGCCTGCGGCAGGTTGAACGGGCCGCCGGTGCCTGAGACACGCGGGACGATGAATTACCCTGTGGGTGCACGTAACCCGATGCCATCAACACTCACGATGGCATCCAGGCGAATGCGCCTGCCATCGTCCAGCAGCATGTGCTCCACGCCGTTGCTTGCCTGCAGGTCGGTGATGCGTGCCTCCACGGTTTCCTGCTGTCCGTCTTCGCCAATGAACACGATGGCCACGCGGCGCCGGGTGGTGGCGGTTGCTTCCAGTACGTCGTGGAATTCGCAGTTGATGGGGGTGTAGGTCGAGGTCATTGCCGGTCTCCTTCCGGGGGGCTGGCCGGAAGCCCGGCCAGCCTGCACAGCGAGGTTCAACGCAGTTTCACGCCGGGGAAATCGACCGGCACCGCGAAGGCCACGTTGACGTAGTTGGTGAACAGGTTCAACGCCACGTGGGCCAGGATCTCGACGATCGCTTCGTCGCTGAAGCCTGCGTCGCGCAGCTGGGCCACGTCGGCATCGTCGATCTGGCCGCGGCCTTCGACCACGCGCAGCGCGAAGCGCAGCGCCGCAGCGGTCGTCGGGTCATCGGATTCACCGCCCTGCGCGGCGCTCATTTCCTGGCTGCTGGCACCGGCCTTGCGGCCCAGCGCGGTGTGTGCGGCCAGGCAGTATTCGCAGGCGTTGCGGTTGGCGATGGCCACGGCGATCTTCTCGCCGAGCGCGGCCGGAATGACGCCACCACCCAGTGCACCGAACGACCCCCACATGCTCTTCAGCGCGGCAGTGGAGTTGGCAACGGCACGGAACATGTTGGGCGTGGCACCGAAGGCGGCGTGGATCTGGCCGAGCAGGGCCTGGCGCTCGCCGGAGGTGTCGGAGGTGTTGATCAACGGGATACGGGACATGGTCTGGATTCCTTGGAATGCCGGCGCGGGGTGGCCGGTTGATGGGCATAATAGGAACCCGTTCGGGACGTTTGGTGTCTTTATGTCGCTGATAAATGTCAATTCGTCCAGTCCTTCCATCGACCGGCTCAGCCCGGTGCTGGACCACTTCCGGGTGCAGGCGACCCTCTTCCATGCCGGTCCGCTCTGCGGCCACCAACGCTTCGACGCGCAGCCGGGCCGCGGCTTCCTGCATGTGCTGCGCCGGGGCGAGATGGAGCTGCTGTATCGCGACGGTGCCAAACTCGCGCGCACGCACCTGGCCGAGCCCACCCTGCTGCTGTTTCCGCGCGCGGTGCACCACGAGTTCATCAACCCGCCGGTAGACGGTTCTGACTTCACCTGCGCCACGCTCGATTTCGATGGGGGTGTCCGCAACCCGATCGTGCAGTCGTTGCCGGACGTGATCGTGCTGCCCCTGGGCGCCATCGATGGCCTGCAGGGGGCGTTGGACCTGCTGTTCGCCGAATCCGACCAGCTGCGCTGCGGCTCTCGACTGCTGGCCAACCGGCTCTTCGAAGTGGTGCTGATCCAGGTGCTGCGCTGGATCATCGATCACCCCGATACCGCGCAGGTGTCGCCGGGGATGATGCGCGGCCTGTCCGATCCGCGCTTGGCCAAGGCCTTGATGGCCGTGCATGCCGCACCCGATGCGGAGTGGACGCTGGAGCGCATGGCCGAGCGCGCCGGGATGTCGCGCAGCGCATTCGCGGCGGCGTTCAAGACCGCCACCGGCAGCACCCCGGCGGCGTATTCGCTGGACTGGAAACTCAATGTCGCCACCTCGCTGCTGCGTGCCGGCCGGCCAGTGAAACAGGTGGCGCTGGAACTGGGCTTCGCGGACGCACCGACCTTCTCGCGCGCGTTCCGCCGCCGCAACGGCGTCTCGCCGCGCGAGTGGTTGGGCGCGCGCGGCGAGAGGGACTGATTACGTTGCTGGCTTGTCCAGGAAGGCAACCAACGCCGGAATGGTCTGCTGCGGCGCTTCTTCCATCAGCCAATGGCCGGAGCCTTTGACGATCACGCCTTCCACGTTGGTGTCCACCAGCTTGGCCTGGTCGATCAGGAACTGGCCGCCGGCTTTTTCACCGGACAGCACCAGCATCGGCATGTGCAGCGGGGTCTTGGCGAAGCCGGCAAAGTCCTTGGCATCCTGCTCGAAGTTCTTGAAATACTCGAAGCCCGCACGCATGCCGCCGGGGCGTGCGTATTCGGACGCGTAGAACTGCCGATCGGCCTCGGGCACCGAGTGGGTGCGGTCGGCGGCGAAGTCGTTCCAGAAGTGCTCGAAGTAGGTGCGCTCGCGGCCATCCACCAGCTTCAACGGGGTTTCGCCGTAGAAGTGGAAGTGCCACAGATCGCGCAGCAGCCACACGTGGGTCCAGTCGCCCACGCCGGGCAGGAATGCATCCATCAACACGATGCTGTCCACTTCGTCCGGGTACTGGGCGGCGTAGGCGTAAGCCACCATCAGCCCGATGTCATGGCCGACGATCTTGACCTTGGGATAGCCCAGCGACTTCACCAGCGCATGGATGTCCTGCGCCAGCGTCTTCTTGTCATAGCCGCCCTCGGGCTTGGAGGACTGCCCGGCACCGCGCAGGTCGGGCGCGATGACCACATGGCGGTCGGCCAGCTGCGGCATCAACGGGCGCCACATGTGGCTGGTTTCGGCATAGCCGTGCAGCAGCACCACCGGCGATTCATCGCCCTGGCCGGCCTGCAGGTAATGCAGGGTGACGCCGTTGACGTCGGCGGTGTGGCTCTGGATGGACGCACTGCCGGCCGCCTGCGCGGTGGCATGCACGGCCAGCATCAGCACCAGTGCGGTGGCGGCGCGGCGGAACGAACGGGGAAGCATTTTCATGGCGATCTCCTGGAAAGGGGTGCGGCGTTACAGTTGGCTCATGCCACCGTCGGCGATGATTTCGGTGCCGACGATGTAGGCCGATTCGGGCGAGGACAGATGCAGCACGGTGGCGGCGATTTCTTCCGGGGTGCCGAAGCGGCCCAGCGGAATCTGGCTCTGGATCTGTGCGGCGGTGGCATCCAGCGCGGCCGCGTCCAAGCCGAGCTTGGTGTAGATCGGGGTGGCCACCGGACCCGGGCTGAGCACGTTGACGCGCACGCCGCGCGGCAGCAGTTCGGCCGAGAGCGTCTTGGCCAGCGAGATCACCGCCGCCTTGCTGGCCGCATACACCGAGGTGTTTGGCATGCCGATGCGGGCGTTGATCGAGCCGTTGATGACCACCGACGCACCCGGGTTGAGCAGCGGCAGCAATGCCTGCAGCTGGAAGTAGGGGCCCTTGATGTTGGTGTTGAAGATCTGGTCCCACAGCGCTTCGTCCACGTCCGGGTAGGCGGCGAACTTCGCCGCGCCGGCGTTGACGAACACGGCGTCCAGGCGCACCTCGGCGGCGGCCAGGGTCTCGGCCAAGGTGCGCGCGGCGGCGATGTCGCCGGCATCGTTCACCAGCGCCAGTGCCGTGCTGCCCACCGCCGCTGCAGCCTGCTCCAGGGCGGCGGCATCGCGGCCGGTGATGACCACGCGGGCGCCTTCGGCGGCGAAGGCCTTGGCTGCGGCCAGGCCGATGCCGCTGCTGCCGCCGGTGACGAGGACGGTCTTGTTGCTGAAACGGTTCATGCTGATCTCCTTCGATGGTGGCGTTATGCCGTGAGCCAATACTGCGCGGGCGTTCTGCTGTTTCCGTGCCACAATCGCGACGAACTCGTTCGAAGGGATCGAACATGTTGTCTGCCGACGAACTGGCCCTGCTGGAAGCCATCCGCGAGAGCGGCAGCCTGTCGCGTGCTGCGGCCCGCTTGGGCAAGGCGCCGTCCACGGTCTCGCACGCCGCCCGCCAGCTGGAGGCGCGCTTCGATGCCCTGCTGTTCGACCGCCGCCGCTACCGCCTGCAGCTCACCCCGGCCGGCCACCTGCTGGCCCAGGAAGCGGCGCGGCTGATGCTGGACGTGTCCCGTCTCACCCGCCGGGTCAAACAGGTCGCCGGTGGCTGGGAAGACCGGCTGTGGATCGTCACCGACGAAATCCTGGAGTTCGACACGCTGCTGCCGGTCATCCAGGCCTTCGACGCGCTCGGTTCGGGCGTGACCTTGCGCATTACCCATGAAGTGCTCACCGGTACCTGGGACGCGCTTCGCGATGGGCGTGCGGACCTGGTGGTGGGCGCCACCAACGAACCGCCGGTCATCCCCGGCCTGCGCTGGTTCGAACTGGGGGTGATGGAGTGGGTATTCGCGGTGGCGCCGCACCACCCGCTGGCCAAGGCCGCCGAACCGGTGGATGCCTCACTGCTGCTGCAGCATCGCGCGGTGATGGTGGCCGATACCTCCCGGAAAGTGGATGTGCGCGGCTACGGGGTACTCGGCGGCCAGCCGTCGCTGGCGGTGCCGAGCATGCATGCCAAGATCCGCGCGCAGTGCCAGGGGCTGGGCGTGGGCTGGTTGCCGCGCGAGCGGGTGGCCGGCCTGCTGGCACGCGGCGACCTGGTGGAAAAGCGCATGGCCGATCCGCGCGAACCCAACCTGCTGTACGTGGCCTGGCGCGGTGATCACCAGGGCCGCGCGCTGGATTGGTGGCTGGCGCAGCTCAAGCAGGAGCGGCTCGCGTCGCGGCTGGTGAAGGGCATCGCACTCACTTGAGACGCTGCTCGATCCACTGCTTGAAGTCGCGCACCACGCCGTCACGCCCCGCATCGTTGAGCAGGTCATGCGCGTGGTCCTTGTACAGCAGCAGGGTCTTGTCGGCAGACCCGGCGTTGTCGTTGAACACCTGGCTGCCGGCCGGCACGGTGACCTTGTCGGCGGTGCCATGCGCGATCAGCACCGGCAGGCGCAGCGTGGGAAAGCCACGGCGCAGACGGTCGATACCCACCAGCATCTGCGCCACGGTAAGCGCGGTCTGCTTCTCGTTGGCGATGAGCGGATCGGCATTCAACGCGGCCACCACCTCGGGCAACCGTGAGAATTCCTTGTTGGGCAGCTTGAGCACGCGCAGCTTCGGGAATGGGCCACTCAGCCAGCGCACCAGCGCCAGCACCGGCGCCGGTGCGGGCACCTGGAAGGCGTAGCTTTCGCAGATCAGGCCGGCCAGCTCATCCTGGTGCGCCAACGTATACGCCGAGGCGATCACACCGCCGGCGCTGTGCCCGAGCAGGAATACCGGCAGGCCCGGCTCACGTGCACGCGCCACGTCCAGCAGCGATTGCACATCGGCCAGGTAATCGTCGAAGTGCTCAACATGGAAGCGCTCGCCGCTGGATTTACCGCGCCCGCGCAGGTCCACCGCATACACCGCAAGACCCATCGCGGTGAACTGCGCGGCGGCCCACTGGTAGTGGCCGCTGTGTGAGTTGAAGCCGGGCACGATCGCCAGCACTGCACGTACCGGCCCGCCGGGGCGCCAGCTGCGGATGAACAGCTCGCGCTCGCCCCCGCTGATGAATTCCTCGCTGCGCGAGGGTCCGGTGCCACGAACGTCGTCGGTCAGGTCATGCAGGCGGGTGGGGGGAACGGTGTTCATGGCGGTTCCTCGTCACGGAGGGAAGGAAGACAGGCTCACATGCGGGTGCATGGCGGGCATCGGGCGTTCGGGCGCGCGTCAATGCCCCCACATGGGGGAGTTACGGATACCCCGGGCAGCGCCGGCCACGCCGGGCTTCCGGCGCTATGCTTCGCCCCAGCACGGCACCGCGCCGTGCACCCGGAGAACGCCATGCTCGACCGCCTGGCTGTGCTGGATGAGATCCTGGAGCGCCACGCGCAGGTGCTCGGCCGGGACTTTCATCCCTACCGCAACCACACCTACCGCGTCGCCAATTTCCACTGGTGCATGCTGCCGGGCACGGTGCACGACCTGTACGCGCTGTCGGTGGCCGTGGCGTTCCATGACCTTGGGATCTGGACTGCGGGCACCTTTGATTACCTGGCACCTTCCGAAGCGCTGGCCCGGCAGTACCTGCTCGAGCAGGACCGGCCGGAACTGGTGCCGGTGGTAGTGGCGATGATCAGCGAGCACCACCGGATCTCGCGGGTACCGCCGGACCAGGACCGCCGCATCGAGGCGTTCCGCCGCGCCGACTGGATCGATGTGTCGCTGGGGCTGCTCCGCTTCGACCTGCATCCGGATGACTTCACCCGCGTCGTACAGCGGTTCCCGCGCCTGGGCTTCCACCTGCGCCTGGTGCAGTTCTCGCTGCGGCATGGGCTGCGCCATCCGCTGCGGCCGTTGCCGATGATGAAGCGCTAGTCGTCCAGCCGCACCAGTCCACGACGCAGGGCGATATGGATCGCTTCAGTACGGGTGCGTGCACCGATCTTCTCGAAGATGCGCGCCAGGTGTGACTTCACCGTTTCCGACGAGATGCCCAGGTCATTGGCAATGCGCTTGTTCTCCCAGCCCTGCGCCAGCGCGGCCAGGATGGACTGCTCGCGCGCGGTGAGCGGTTCCTCGCCGATGTGCTGCGCGATCTCCTCGGAGATCTCCGCCGACAGGCAGCGCTTGCCCTGCGCCACGCGGTGCAGGGCATCCACCAGTTCACGGCGCAGCGAGCTCTTCAGCAGGTAGCCGCAGGCCCCCGCTGCCAGTGCATCGCGCGCATTGGCATCGCCCCGGTAGGTGGTCAGGATCACCACGCGGGCCTGCGGAAACTCCGCGCGCAGGCGCCGGGTCAGTTCGATCCCATCCACACCGGGCATCTGCAGGTCGACCAGGGCGATGTCCGGCAGCAGGCGCCGGTACTGTTCGATGCCGCCCAGGGCGTCGGCGGCCTCGCCGACCAGTTCCAGGCCCGGTTCCACCTCCAGCATGGATGCGATGCCCTGGCGGATCAGGGGATGGTCATCGATGGTCAGGATGCGGAGGGTCATGGCGGGGTCCCGGTGAGGAGTGCACCGTGCATCGTGGCGCTGCCCAACGCAAGCGCTTTCGTCAGCGCCGGAAGCCCCGCCAGCGTGGCAGGCGCACCGCTACCCGGGTGCCGCCGGTGGCCAGTGCCTGCACCGACAGCGTGCCGCCGCACAGCGCCGCGCGCTCGCGCATGCCAGGCAGGCCCCAATGTCCTTCGCTGCCGCCGTGGACAACCACCTCGTCCTGGATGCCACAGCCATCGTCCTCGATCTCGACGAGGGTGTGCAGCAGCGCATAGGTGATGCGCACGGTGATGCGCGAGGCATGGGCATGGCGGTTGGCGTTGGCGAACGCCTCGCGCACGATCCGGTAGACCTCGGCCAGTTCGGGCTGGCGCCAGCGGCGTGGCCGGCCGCGTACCTCGAGCGCGAAGGCGATCTCGGCGGGAAGTTCCAGCTGGGCCGGCAACGCGCGTACCGCCGTTTCCAGATCGTCGACGCCGGCCTCATCGCGGCGCAGAGCGCGGATGCGGTCGCGCCCTTCGACCAGGCCCGACTCTGCCTCTTCCAGCGCATGCGCGAGCCCGGCTTCGGCGCCGGCGGCATCGCCCAATGCCAACCGGCGGCGCGAAGATTCGATGCGCAGCATCAGTGCCTGTACCGACTGCAGCAGGGTGTCGTGCAGGTCGCGCGCGATCCGCTCGCGTTCGCCCACCCGCGCCCGGTACAGGCGCTGCACGCGCAGCCGCGCGATCGCCACCCGCCAGCGTACGAACAGCCACACCAGCGCGCCTGCCAACGCCAGCATCGCCAGCGCGAACCAGCCGGTCTGCCAGAACGCGGGCAGTACGGTCACGTGGAAAGACGCCTCCTGCGGTGACCAGGTGCCGGTGTCGTCGCTGGCGATCAGCCGGAACCGGTAGCTGCCGGGTGCCAGCCGGCTGTACAGCGCCTGGCGACGAGTGCCGGCCTCGCGCCACGCATCGTCTACGCCGTCCAGCCGGTAACGGAAGCGCACGCGCTCGGGCACGCGCAGCGCCGGCGCGGTGTAGTCCACGCGCAGGTCACGGCTGCCGGCGGGCAGGCGCAGGTGCGCGGACAACGGCATCGCGGTGTCGTCCACCTGCACGGCCAGCAGCGACGGCGCGGGCGGCGCCGCGGCCGGATTGCGCGGCACATGGTCGGGGTCGATCCAGTGCACGCCGCGATCGGTCGCGAACCAGATCCGCCCCTGCGCATCGCCCTGCACCGACGACACGCCGCCGGTCTTTTCGGTGCTGCCGCGCAGGCCATCGAGCACGCCGAAGCGCTCGAAGGCCACCGCATGCGCCGGGTCGGCACGCCAGCGCGCCAGTTCGGCGGCCGGCACGCGGGTGAGACCGCTGCGCCCGCCCAGCCACAGTTCGCCATTGGGCCGCAGCAGGATCCCGGTGGTGTGCTCGAAGCGTTCACCACCCCGGCCCAGCAGCCGCTGGAAGTGCTCAGTCGTGCGCATCGACACGCCGCGCGCCGCGCCGGCCCAGAGTTCCTTGGCGTGGGCGCGCAACACGCCGATGCGCCCGATGTCCGGGCCATCCTGTCTCAGGTCGCGGCGCCGCCCGTTCTCGAACACGCCGATCGTCTGCCCGGCATCGGTCCAGATCCGGCCCTGCGCATCCTCGGCCAACGCACGCGGAGTCACGCCCGCCTGCATGCCGTACTTCGCGTTCTGCATTTCCCACCGGCCGTTGTACAGGCGCAGCAGGCCGCCGTTGAGCCGGCTCACCCACAGCCCACCGGCGCGGTCGCTGCTGATCATGCCGATCAGGCCGTCGCCTTCCAGTTCCGGCGGCAGCGCTACCTTTTCCAGTCCGGTGGCGCCCAGCCGCGACAGCGTGCCGCGCGCACCGCCCACCCACAGCGTGCCGCTGCCATCGCGATGCAGCGAGGTCACCCCTTCCATGTCCGGGCCACCCAGTTCTTCGATGCGGGCGCCGCTTGCCTGGCTGGGATCGGGGCTGACCCACATCGGCCCGCGGTCCGCATTGCCGACCAGCAGGTGGCCATCGCTGCCCACCGCCATCGCAAAGGACTGGTCGCGGCGGGGCAGCGCGATCGGCGCCAGCGCGTTGTCGCGGAAGCGGTCCAGCCCGTTGGCGGTGGCGGTCCAGATGTTGCCTTCGCGGTCTTCGAAGATCGTCCAGACCACCTCCGACGTAAGCCCTTGGGCGGGCCCGAAGTACTCCGGCGACGGCAGTGCCACCCCGGGCCCCGGCGCTCGCAACGTAGTGGCCTCGCGCACCCGTGCGATGCCGCCGGAGGCGCTCAGCCACATGCCGCCATCGCGATCAAAGCGCAGGCCGGCACCCTTGAACGCCGGCTCCAGCCAGCTCACCGTGGCACGGGCGTGGCGCGGATCGGCATCGGCGCGCGCCAGCGGGCGCACACCCCAGTAGTCGGCCGCCCACAGCGTGCCGTCGGCGGCCTCATCGAAGTAGGGGATCTGCACCGGCTTGGGATAGGGCTGGAAGCGCGTCGCACCCGGTGCCAGGTGCACGATGCCGAAGGCCTGGTTTTCCGAATACGCCACCCAGAGGCCGCCCTGGCGGTCGGCGTACAGGCGCTCCGGCCGCCAGCCGGGGTCGATGCCCATGTCCTGTGCGGATGTCCAGGTATCGGTAGCAGGGTCCAGCCAGACCACGGCCACCGGGGTGATCGCCCACAGCCGCTTGCGTGCGTCGCGCGCAAACCCCATCACCGAACCGAGCGGTACGTCATCGCGCTGGTATTCGTACTGGCCCGGTGCAGGACCGCCAACCCGGCTCATGCCGCCATTGAAGTAGCCCACCCACAGCGAGCCGTCGGCCTCGGCCTTCAGGCTCAGCACATCGTCGTCGATCAGCGGCGTCCCACCGGCCGTGGTGATGCGCTCGAAGCGCACGCCATCGAAGCGATAAAGGCCCTGTCGCGAACCCAGCCAGAGCAGCCCATCAGGCGTCTGCGCAAGGGAGAAGATCTGCGCAGGCGCGCCGTCGTCGGCGGTCCAGCGGTCATGCCGAAGCTGCGAAAGCGCGCGGTCGGGCGACAGCGCATGGGCCGAAGGCAGCCCGGATATCGCAAGCACCAGACAGAACAACAGCCGCCAGCACGCAGCGCCAGCGTGCCGGTTCGTGACGTGCACAGGAGCAGGACGAACCGGAAGCCAGGACATATGCGGCAGGCCAATGGGAGTGTGGCGGGTCGCGGCCACCCCGACAGGACAGCACGCGATGCTGGCGGAGTATGCCACGCGTTAGACAGAGCTGAAGCTGCAGTCTGGGACTCGGTAGGGTCGGTCGCAAGACGACCGCCGATAGCAGTAATCGGCGCGCCAGACGCATGATCCCTGTCGAAGAAAAAAGCAGAAGTTGAAACAGCCAGAGAAGTCACTCAATCATGTGCACATAAAGCTTCTCTGCCCACTCGCGGATGTCCAGGAAATAGCGAGCGCCACATCCGTTGCACCGCGCCGGATGATCTTCATCGCTGCCGCGCTGATTCTCCAGCGCAACGGCCAATACCGGGTGTCCGCATTGCGTGCAACAGAATGCGAGGTTATTGCCGTGGGCGTCGGCGTCCAGGATCTCGCCATCGGCGTCCATGACAAGAAAGCCAGTGATCTTCATACGGAATTCTTCTCCTTATGGGCACCGATGCCAGAGTGAGCCAGAAGATACATTGCGCTCTATCGGTTTGCGCGGGTAACTGAGGTGCTGCGTTACCCGTTTCACGGTCATGCGTCCCAGCCCTGATCACTGACGTCGGCAGTCGTCTGGCGACCGACCCTACCGACCCCCAGCCCGTCGCTTTCAGCATTCAGCGCTTGCGCCCGCCAACCTAACACTGTTAGATTCGCCCCCTAACACCGTTAGGTAGAAGCCCCCAGTGCGTCAGCCCATCGCCCGGGACAACATCGTCGGTGCCGCCTTCAAGATCCTCGACGAGGCCGGCATGGAGGGCGTGACCCTGCGCAAGGTGGCCTGCACGTTGGGCATCCGCGCGCCGTCGCTGTACTGGCACTTCAAGAGCAAGCAGGCGCTGGTCGATGCCATGGCCGACGCCATGATCGTGGACGTGGCCCGCCACATCCCCGACGGCCAGCTGTGGCGGCAGACCCTGCTGCAGATTGCCCGCGAGTTCCGGGTTGCGTTCAAGGCCCGCCGCGACGGTGCGCGGGTCTACGCCGGCACCTTCCTGGCCACCGAGAACGTGCTGCGGGTGGGCGAGGCCAGCATCGCCGCGCTGGTTGGCGCCGGTGCGTCGGTGCGGTTCGCCGCGACCGCCTCGATGGACCTGGTGTATTACGCGATGGGCTTTGTGATCGAAGAGCAGTCCTGGCCCGGTGACGGCAGCATGGAGGCGCTGGGCGAGGCCTTCATGGCCCTGGCCGAAGCGCGTTTCCCGCACTGCTGGGACGCCCGCGAGGTCTGGAGCGAGGTCGATTTCGACACGCGCTTCGAACAAGGCCTCGGCCTGATGCTGGACGGCATCGAACTGCGCCTTGCGCGCGCCGCCTGACCCCCTTTCCCCTGTTCCCGCTGTTCCGACACGGAAGCTCACTGATGCGCGCCTCACTTTTCCGCTGCACCTCCCTCCTGCTGGTGGCCACGCTGCTGGCCGCCTGCGGCAATAAAGACGACAAGGCCGCCGCCGACGCGGCCGCTGCCTCGGCGTTGCCGGTCTCGCTGGCCACCGCCCAGCAGCAGCCCATGGCGCGCACCGTGCTGGTGTCCGGCCCGGTCACCGCGTACGAGGAAATGCAGCTCGGCGTGGAAATCAGCGGCCAGCGCGTGACCGCACTGCCGGTAGACGTGGGCCAGTGGGTCAAGCAGGGCCAGGTGCTGCTGCAGCTGGACCACCGCACCCTGGACAGCGAACTGGCGCAGGCCGATGCCTCGCTGAAGCAGGCGCAGGCCTCGCAGGAACTGGCGCGCCTGAACTACGAGCGAAGCGCCAAGCTGGCCGCCCAGCAGCTGATCAGCGAAAGCAGCCTGGACGAGCTGCGCGCCTCGCGCATCAACGCCGAAGCGCAGACCGCCACCGCCCGTGCCGCCCGCGATGCGGCCAAGCTGCGCCGTGACTTCGCCGACCTGCGCGCGCCGGCCGACGGCCTGATCTCCAAGCGCCTGGTGCAGCCCGGCCAGGTGGTCTCGGCCGGTACCGAACTGCTGCGCCTGATCCGCGATGGCCGCCTGGAATGGCGCGCCGAACTGCCCGAAGACCAGCTCACCGGCGTGGCCGTCGGCAACACCGTGGAACTGCCCTACGCCGACGCGGTAGTCAGCGGCCGCATCCGGGCGGTCACCCCGGGCGTGGACGCACAGACCCGCACCGGTACGATCTTCGCCGACCTGCCCGAACCGGGCACGCTCAAGCCGGGCGTGTACGTGGAAGGGCGCATCGTCACCGGCGAAGGCCTGGCGCTGACCATTCCCACCGCCGCCATCGTGCAGCGCGACGGCCACAGCTACGTGTTCACCGTGAACGACAAGCAGCAGGCCGCGCGCCTGCGCGTGCGCACCGGCCAGGCCGTGCAGGGCCGCACCGCGATCCTGGAAGGGCTGAAGGTGGGCGACCGCGTGGTGGTGGATGGCGCCGGCTTCCTGGGTGAAGGCGACCGCGTCCGCGTGGTGGCCGATGCCAAGGCGAGCGCCAAATGAATATTTCCGCCTGGGCGATCAAGCGCCCGTTGCCGGCACTGCTGATCTTCTTCGTGTTGTGCGTGGCCGGCCTGTGGGGCTTCTACCAGCTGCCCGTGGCGCGCTTCCCCGACATCGCATTCCCGATGACCACCGTCACCGTGACCCAGCCGGGCGCTTCGCCCAGCCAGCTGGAAGCCGAGGTCACCCGCAAGGTCGAGGACTCGGTCGCCACGGTCAACAACGTCAAGCGCGTGATCTCCTCGGTCAGCGAGGGCGTCAGCACCACCACCATCGAATTCCAGCTTGAGGCCGACCTAGCCACCGCGCTGGACGATACCCGCGATGCGGTCACCCGCATCCGCACCGACCTGCCGCAGGACATCCAGGAGCCGGTGATCTCCAAGGTCGACATCGGCGGCTCGCTGATGACCTACGCGCTGGTCGCCCCGCACATGACGCCCGACGAGGCCAGCTGGTTCGTCGACCGCGATGTATCGCGCGCGATGTACGGCGTGCCCGGCGTGGCCCGGGTCACCCGCGTGGGCGGCGTGCAGCGCCAGGTGCGCGTGGACCTGGACCCGAACGCCTTGATCGCGATGGGCATCACCGCCGGTGACGTGTCCCAGCAGCTGGCCCGCATCCAGGTGGAACGTGCCGGTGGCAAGGCCGAGATCGAAGGCGCGCAGCAGACCATCCGCACGCTCGGCACCGTGGGTGACGCGCAGGCACTGCGCGACTACTCCATCGCGTTGCCCGATGGCCGCGCCGTGCGACTGTCCACCCTGGCCAATGTCACCGATGCTGCCGCCGACCCGACCGAGGCCGCCTTGCTGGACGGCAAGCAGGTAGTGGCGTTCTCGATGTCGCGCACGCGTGGCTCCAGCGAAGTGAAGGTCGAGGCCGGTGTCCACACCGCGCTGGACCAGTTGAAGGCCAGCCACCCGGGCATCGACTTCCGCCTGGTCACCACCGCCATCGATGAAACCCACCGCTCCTACGACTCGTCCATGACGATGCTCTGGGAAGGCGCGCTGCTGGCGCTGCTGGTGGTGTGGCTGTTCCTGCGCGACTGGCGCGCCACCTGGGTGTCGGCGCTGGCGCTGCCGCTGTCGATCATCCCCACCTTCGCGGTGATGTACTTCTTCGGCTTCACGCTCAACATCATCACCCTGCTGGCACTGTCGGTGGTGGTCGGCATCCTGGTGGATGACGCGATCGTGGAAATCGAAAACATCGTGCGCCACCTGCGCATGGGCAAGCCGCCACTGGAAGCCGCGCGCGAAGCCGCCGGTGAGATCGGCAACGCGGTGATCGCCACCTCGCTGACCCTGGCGGCGGTGTTCGTGCCGGTGGCATTCATGCCCGGCATCGCCGGCAAGTTCTTCCGCGAATTCGGCTGGACCGCCGCCACGGCAGTGTTGTTCTCGCTGCTGGTGGCGCGCCTGCTCACCCCGATGATGGCCGCCTACCTGCTCAAGCTGCATGGCGAAGAGAAGCCCGAATCGAAACTGATGACCTGGTACCTGGGCTGGGTGGACGCCGCGCTGCGCTACCGCGGCCGGACCCTGTGGATCGCCACCGGCCTGTTCGTGGCCTCGCTGGCGCTGGTGCCGTTCATCCCGGCCACCTTCATTCCGCAGTCCGACCTGGGCCGCAGCAACCTCAACCTGGAATTGCCGCCGGGCACCCGCCTGCAGGAAACCGTGGCGGTGGCCGAGCATGCGCGCGCGCTGCTCAAGGACATGCCTGAGCTGAAGCAGGTCTACACCGCCGTGGGCGCCGTGCTGGACCTGGGCGACCCCAGCGCCACCGGCGTCGGCGAAGCACGCAAGGCCACGCTGGTGCTGGACTGGGGCGTGGCCGACGACCGTGACCGCGACCAGCGTGCGCTGGAACGCGATGCCCGCCAGCGGCTGGCGGATCTTCCCGGCGTGCGCGTGAGCTATGTCAGCTCCGAGCCGGGCAACCTGCTGCAGCTGGTGCTGTCCGGTGATGACCCGCAGCGCCTGCAGGATGCGTCCACCGCACTGGAGCGCGACCTGCGCGGCATCCAGGGCCTGGGCAGCGTGACCTCCACCGCCTCGCTGCTGCGCCCGGAACTGCAGATCGTGCCCAACGCCGCACGCGCCGCAGACCTCGGCGTGGCCACCCAGGACATCGCCGAAGCGGCGCGCATCGCCACTGCCGGCGATTACGAGCAGCGCCTGGCCAAGCTCAACCTGCCCGATCGGCAGGTACCGATCCGCGTCGGCTTCGCCGAAGCCACGCTGGCCAACCCGGCGCTGATCGGGCAGCTGCGCGTGCCCGGTCGCGACGGCCCGGTGCCGTTGGCTGCCGTGGCCGAGATCCGCCAGGGCAGTGGCCCGTCGCAGATCTCGCGCTACCAGCGCCAGCGCAACGTGACCCTCACCGCCGAACTCAACGGCCGCCCGCTGGGCGATGTGATGACCGAAGTGCAGGCGTTGCCCAGCGTCAAGCAGCTGCCCCCGGGCGTGACCTTCCTCAACACCGGCGACGCCGAAGTGTTCGTGGAGCTGTTCATCGGCTTCATGCTGGCGATGGCCGCCGGCCTGATCTGCATCTACATGGTGCTGTTGCTGCTGTTCAACCACGCGCTGATGCCGGTCACCATCCTGGCGGCGGTGCCGCTGTGTGCCGGCGGTGCCTTCGGTGCGCTGCTGATCACCCAGAACATGCTGTCGCTACCGGCGTTGATCGGGTTGCTGATGCTGATCGGCATCGCCACCAAGAACTCCATCCTGCTGGTGGATTACGCGGTGATGGCCGAAGACGAGCAGGGCATGAGCCAGCACGATGCGTTGATCGATGCCTGCCGCAAGCGTGCACAGCCGATCATCATGACCACCCTGGCAATGGGCGCCGGCATGATGCCGATCGCGCTGGGCTTCGCGGGTGATTCCAGCTTCCGCGCACCGATGGCGATTGCCGTGATCGGCGGCCTGATCACCTCCACGCTGCTCAGCCTGATCGTGATCCCGGCGGCATTCACCGTGATGGATGACCTCGGCGAATGGATGTCGCGGAAGTTCCGCCACCGCTCCACGCACGGGGGACATTGACGGCAACATCGGCAGATCAGCGCGCGCAGCGGATCGCGCCCCTATCCTTGGAATCCAAATCCCTGGGTAAGGTACCAAGCCATCACAGCGCTGTTGAACAGTCCGTGGATGATGGCGCGCTGCAGGAAGTTGTATTCGTACCTCAACGCAAGCACGCACAGCACGATCGAAAACGGGAACGCAAGCAGCATCACACTTGGGTGGGATAGCGCGAAGATCGTTGAGATGATCAGTGAAGCGGGAATGCCCGGGTGGATGTAGCGGGAGACGGCGGGGCCGATGACGCCAGCGCAGCCGCGCAGCGCGAGGTGCCGTGCCAGCTTCTCCTCGAACAATGGAGCAATCAGCCCGGTAGCCACGAAGCCGGCGACCACGTCGATTGTTCTCAGGTTGGCCCTGGCGGGGAACTTGAAGTCGGCAACGTTCGGAAGGGCGTAGATGAGCAGCCACCCCGCCAGGAACGCCAGCGCGAGAGCAACGCATGCGGCCAGAAGCCATGCTGACCACGCCCGCCGAGGCTCATCGGGGAACAGAAGCACAAGTGCAACGAGGGCCGTGGCCTCTACGATGCTCTTTGCACCGTAAACGCCGGCGTCTGAAAGAACCATGCCGGCAAAGCTGACTGCCACCCACGTAATGGCCGAAAAAATCAGATGGTTTTCAGGAGTGGGAGCAGGTCGCTTCATTTCACATCGCTAATGGAACAGGTGGATGGCACATGCCCCCGGCGCCACCTGGGCCGGGGGCATGTGGATCACTTGGCCATCAGGTTGTAGGCGTCGTACAGATCGCCAAGGTAGGCAATGCCGCTCAAGGGTGCAAACCGACCGTATGCCTTGGCGGCCTGCCCAAGGTCGTCGAACGTGCCGCTTACGCCGAAGGGGCCAAGGTTGACGGAGTAGTTCAGCTCGCCGCCCGAAACGCTGTTCACTTCATTGAAATCCAGATTTCGCATACAAAAACTCCATTGTTGAATTGAAGGCAGTGCCGCGTGCCGAACGCACAGCTAAACGACGTAACGTTACCAACGCGCTTGAGGATCGGCGGTGATCATCCTCAATGTGATCAGCCGAAGAATCTTATCGTCGTACTGCAGAAGCGTGTATCAGAGAAGTCTTACACCTGGTAGTTGTACAGTGTGGTGCCGCCGTAGACTGAACTTGCAAACAGGGTGTCATTCGCAGGTCACCGGCGATATCAATACTCCGGCGGTCGCCACTTTCATTGATGCCAATGCACCCGACCGGTTCCTGTCCTCGCGTCTCGCTTCTCGCCCTGTTGCTTTCTGCTTCCGTACAGGCCATCGCCGCCGAACCGGCACCCGCTGATGACGCGCGCACGCTGGACCAGGTACAGGTCATCGGCCAGGCCACCAGCTTCGCCAAGACCACCGTGAGCCAGGAAACCCTGCAGCGCCAGCAGATCCTGGGTAGCGTCAACAACGCGCTCAATGAACTGCCCGGCGTGGTGGTGAGCGAAGCGGACGCCACCGGCTCCTCGGTCTGGGGTACCCAGATCAGCATGCGCGGCTTCGTGACCAACCGCGACACGCAGCAGATCGGCACCACCATCGATGGCCTGCCCAACGGTGGCTCCGGCTACGGTGGCGGCTCGTTGGCCAACCGCTACATCGACACGTTGGACCTGGAGACCATCGAGGTCAGCCAGGGCACGGCGGATATCTCCTCGCGCTCCAACGAAGCGCTGGGCGGCACGCTGAACTTCCTCACCAGCGACCCGCTGCAGGACGCGCGCCTGCGCATGGTGGTCGGTGGCGGCGACAACGACGCGCGCAAGTACTACGTGCGCTATGACACCGGCGTGCTCGGCGGCAACACCCGCGCGTGGGTCAGCGCCTCGTCGGCTCGCGTCAACGACTGGATCGACGGCAGCGGCCATGTCAGCAACGATCACCTGGCCGCCAAGTTCATCACCGAGCTCGACCGCTGGACGCTGAGCGGCTACGCCTCATACAACGATGCCGACGAACCCGAGTACACCAGCGTCACCCCGGAAGCATTCGCGACCAACCCGGACCGCGACGGCCTCACCGGCACGCTCACCGGCATTCCCTATCTGGACCAGAACTTCCGTTCCGGCTCGCGGGCGCTCCGCGAGAACACCTTTGGCTACCTGCGCGGTGCGTTCGACAGCGGCAACGGGTTCAAGCTCTCGCTCACCGGCTACGCGCACAAGATGGAAGGGCGCGGTGACTGGCTGCCGCCCTATCTGGTGCAGGCGCGCAACGATGGCGCGGGCGCGCCGGAATCCGAATACCTGGGTGGCAGCACCGTGTATGGTGGCAGCGCGCTGGGCCAGTTCTACTTCGTGAACCCTGATGGCAGCGCCGCGCAGATGCGCGCCGGCTGCGTGCCGCGCGCCGGGTTCAGCGCCGAGTACGACCCCAACTGTTACGCACCGGGCGTGCAGGGCGTGCAGTCCTACCGCCATTCCCACTACGACAACGACCGCGCCGGCTTCACGGCCGACGTGGAATGGAAGCAGACCCTGGGCACGGTCGACAACACCGTGCGTGCCGGTGTGTGGCTGGAACAGTTCGACCGCAGCGTGCGCCGCGACTGGCACCGCCTGCTCAACGTCGGCACCGACATCAGCTTCGACCACCAGCCGTACTGGGTGCAGTTCGAAGACCGCTACAAGACCGACGAGCAGATGTACTACGTGGAGGACGTGGCACGCTTCGGGCCGTTCAGCGCACGCGTGGGCGTCAAGCAGTTCTTCGTCGACCAGAAGCGCAACCGCGTGATCGGCAGTGCCGAGAACGTGCGCTCGGATTCGAAGTCCGACCCGCTGATCTCCGCCGGTGGCACCTGGACGCTGCCGGTGGAAGGGCTGGAACTGTTCGGCGGCTTCTCGCAGAACTTCGCTGCCATTCCTTCCGGCGTGCTCGGTGAAACCGACGCGCAGCGCTTCTCGCGGGTGGAACCGGAAACCGCCGACAACATCGAGCTCGGCCTGCGCGTGAGCCGTTGGCCCTTGACCGGCTCGCTGACCCTGTACAACATCAAGTTCGACAACCGCATCGTCTACCTGCCCGCGCGGCTGGCCGACGGCATCGATTACCTGGACGAGACCGATGGCGTCTACGAGAACTTTGGTGGCGTGGAAAGCACCGGCCTGGAAGCCGCGCTCGGCTATGGCTGGGACAACGGCTGGCGCATCAATGGTGCCTACACCTACAACCGTTCCAAGTACCTGGGCAGCGGCAACGTGGCGCGCGACACCGAACTGGGCATCGTCGATGGTGCACAGGTGATCGGCCAGCCCAAGCACGTGCTGCTGGTATCGGCCGACTGGCAGGGCGACAGCTGGAACTTCGGCCTGTCCGGGCGTTACCTCGGCGAGCGCTACCTGGATGCGGCCAACGACAACCGCCTGCCCTCGGCCACGGTGTTCAACGCCAACATCGGCTTCGACCTGCAGAGCCTGTCGCCGAAGCTGAAGGGCGTGGGCGCCAACCTGGTGGTCAGCAACCTCACCGACCGCCGTTACCTGGCCGGGGTGGACGGCAGCGATTCGGCCTTCATCGGTGCGCCGCGCACCGTGGGCTTCTCGGTCCGGGTCGACCTGTGAGCCCGGCGCGCCCGCCCTTGCCCGACAGCAACCGGCGACGGCTGCTGCAGGCGGGGCTGGCCGCAGGCATCGGCGCGCTGATGCCCAGCATCACGCGTGCGGCGGCGATCGCGCCGCATGCGCGCAGCCGCAGCCTCGAGGATGTGCAGCACATCGTGGTGTTCATGCAGGAGAACCGCTCCTTCGACCACTATTTCGGCACGCTGCCCGGCGTGCGCGGCTTCGGCGACCGCTTCGTGGTGCCGGCCGCGCCGCTGGCCGCCAGGCAGCCACGCCGCAACATCTGGTTGCAGCCGAACGCAGCCGGCACCCACGGCATCGCCCCGTTCCCGCTGGATACCGCCGCGCACTTCGGTTACATGCGCGTGGAAGGCACCCCGCACACCTGGCCCGATGCGCAGCGTGCGTGGGACCACGGGCGCATGGCGCACTGGCCGGCGGCCAAGCAGGACCATGCGATGGGCTACTACCGCCGCGATGACATGCCGTTCCAGTTCGCGCTGGCCGAAGCCTTTACCGTGTGCGATGCCTACCACTGCGCGATGCAGGCCGGCACCAATCCGAACCGGCTGTTCCTGTGGACCGGCCACAACGATCCGCACGCACGCGGCGGCGGCCCGGCCGTGGCCAACTCGCACGACAACTTCCCGGAACTGGGCGGCAACCCCGATTCCTACACCTGGACCACCTACGTCGAGCGCCTGCAACGGGCCGGCATCGACTGGCGGATCTACCAGGACATGGCCGACAACTTCACCGACAACCCGCTGGCTGGCTTCGAGCCATTCCGCCAGGCGTGGCGCGGCGCGCCCGGGCATGACGCGGCGCTGCGCGAGCGCGGGGTCAGCACGCGTGGCCTGGCGCAGCTGCGCGAGGACGTGCTGAAAGGGCAGCTGCCGCAGGTGAGTTTCATCATTGCCGATGCCGCCGGCAGCGAACATCCCGGACCGTCCAGCCCCGCCCAGGGCGCGGCCTATACCGCGCGCGTGCTGGATGCGCTGACGGCGGACCCGGAGGTCTGGAGCCGCACCGCGCTGCTGCTGATGTTCGACGAGAACGATGGCTTCTTCGACCACATGCCGCCGCCTGCGCCGCCGTCGCGTGATCCCGCCGCCGCAGGGGGTTGGGCAGGCGCTTCCGCCGTGTCCACCGAGGGCGAATACCACCAGCAGCCGTCGCCAGGCAACGAAAAGGCCGACCCGCTCGACCTGCGTGGCCGCCCCTATGGGCTGGGCCCACGCGTGCCGCTGTATGTGATTTCGCCGTGGAGCCGCGGCGGCTGGGTCGATTCGCAGGTGTACGACCACACCTCGGTGATCCGCCTGATCGAGCGCCGCTTCGGCGTGGCCGCACCCGAACTGTCGCCGTGGCGCCGCGCGGTGTGCGGCGACCTGACCGGTGCCTTCGATTTCACCGCATCCGATACGCGGCCCTTCGTTGCGTCGCTGCCGGCAACCGCTGCCGTCGCCGCGCGCGCAGCGGCCCTGCCCGGGCGCACGGTGCCGGCGTTGCCGGCAGACCTTGAACCGGCGAAGCAGGAACCGGGGGTTCGCCCGGCGCGCGCGTTGCCCTACCGCCCGCAGGCGGAGATAGCGCTGGATGCGGACAACACCAGGGTGCAGCTGACCCTGGGGTGCGAAGGCGCCGCCGCGGTACTGCATGTCTACGACCGGCTACGGCTGGAGGCGGTTCCGCGCCGCTACACCGTAGCGCCCGGTGCGCCGCTGCACGATCACTGGCCGATACACGCAGGGGAAGGCTACGACCTGTGGCTGCTGGGCCCGAACGGCTTCCATCGGCAGTTCCGTGGCGAGGCGGCTGCCGCTGCACCGGTGCAGGCGTCCGTGCGCGGGGAGGGCGGGCAGCTGACGCTTCAGCTGCACAACACCGCGGCCACCGCGCAGGCGGTCAGCGTACGCGCCGCCGTCTACGCGGGCCGCATGCCGGAACGCGAGCTGCAGCTGGTGCCGGGGCAAACCCTGGAGATCCGCTGGAACGCCGCTCCCACGGCAGGCTGGTACGACCTGGAGATCCAGCAGCCCGGCGTGATGCAGCGCCTGGCCGGGCGCATCGAAGATGGCCGGCCGGGCAGCACCGACCCGGCGCTGGGCACCGGGGCGATGCGCTTCCTGCTCGACTGACGTCTTACGCGCCGGCCGTGGCGGCGCGTTCGATCAGCTTCCAGCCGTTGCCGGACGGATCGCGGAAGCCGGCATCCACCGTGCCGTAGCGCGCCACCGGTTCCTGCATGAATTCCACGCCGGCCGCGCTCAGCCGTTCATAGGTGGCCTGGCAGTCGGCCACGGTCAGCACCACCGGCGGCATCGCGCCCTTTGCCACCAGCGCATTGAGCGCCTGGGCGGTGGCCGCGTCGTGCACCGGCGGGCCGGGCCGGAACAGGCCCAGCTGGAAGCCGGGCTGGTCCGGGTGCTGCACGGTGAGCCAGCGGTAATCGCCATTGCCGGCATCGGTGTGCACCACGAAGCCCAGCTTGCCGACGTAAAACGCGAGTGCTTCTTCCTGGTCGCGCACATACAGGCCGACCGTTTCAATACCCTGGTTCATGGGACCTCCGTTGTTGGTGGGTCCTTTTTACCGGTCCCGCCGCCCAGCCGCTTCTCCGAAACTGAGGTCTTGAGATCGGGCCGGCTGGCGGCGCGCGCGATGCATTCCGGGGCCTGCGCGGCGGTGCCGGCGGCAAGGCTGGCGCGCAGCTCGCCCGGGCTCTGCCCGGTGATGTCGCGGAAGATCCGCCCGAACGTGCCCAGGCTGTTCCAGCCGGTCTGCAGCGCGATCTCGGTGATCGTCAGGTCGGTGTCGCGGCACAGCGCCACCGCGCGCTCAATGCGCCGCGTGAGCAGGTAGCGGTGCGGCGGCAGCCCGAACGCCTGGCGGAACTGCCGCGCGAAGTAGGCCTCCGACACCGCGCTGACCTGCGCCAGCCGCGCCACCGGCCACGCCTCGTGCGGGGCGCGGTCCATGTGGTCCCTGGCCCGCAGCAGCCGGCGCAGCAGTTCGGGGGTCTGGTTCATCCGCGCAAGCCTAGCGCGGTTTCAGCGCCGCCCCGGCATGGCCCGCCGCCGACCAGGCACGCAGGCCCATCACGGCCAGGCCGACGAACACCAGGTACAGCCCGGCGGTGATGTCCAGCGATTTGGCCAGGTACATGCCCACGTAGACCACGTCCACCACGATCCACAGCCACCAGGTGGCCACGTGCCGGCGTGCCTGCCACCACTGCGCCACCAGGCTCAGCGCGGCCAGCATGGCATCCAGCCACGGCAGCGCGGCATCGGTCCAGGTGTGCATGGCCGCGCCCAGTGCGATGCCGAACACGATGCCCACGGCCAGGTCGCGCAGCAGCTGCCGGCGTGGCAGCGGCACGATCACGATCGCGCCATCCTGCTCGGCATGCCGGTGCCAGCTCAGCCAGCCGTACAGCAGGAAACCACCGAAGGCGACCTGCAGCAGGGTGTCCGAGTACAGCCGCGCTTCGATGAACACCACCGCATACAGGCCCACCGCCAGCAGCCCCACCGGCCACGCCAGCACGCGGCGCTGGGCCATCAGCCACACGCCCAGCAGGCTGGCGGCGACGGCGCTCCATTCGAGCATGAGCGCGCTCACAGCCCGAAGGTGACCGACAGCCGCGCCTGGCGCGGTGCACCGGCGAACAGGTAGTAGTCGCCGTAGCTGCTGCCGGTATCACGCCAGTAGAAGCGGTCGAACACATTGTCCACCGACAGCGTCCAGGTCACCGGATGCTCGCGCAGCGCGTGCTGGAAGCGCAGGCCGGCATCGAACACCGAATACGAGGGCGCCTTGACGCTGCCATCCACCGTCGCCGCATTGGACGAGGCATAACGCCAGCCGCCGCTCACCGCCAGACCGGACACGAACGGCAGGGCATAGTCCACGTGCACGGCCGCACGCACCTTGGGCACGTTGACCAGCTGCTGGCCGTCGTAGAACGCGGTGCCGGCATCGCGCGCGCGTGCCTGCAGCACGCTGGCGCTGGCGGTCAGGCCGAGCCGTTCGGTGACCTGCCCGTTGGCGGTCAGCTCCAGCCCGGTGTGGGCCTGGGTGCCTTCCTGCACGAAGGTGAAGCCGGCATCGCTGGCGTCGGGCTTGGCGTACTGGAACGGCTGGGTGGTGCGGAACACCGCCGCGCCCAGCATCAGGCCGTCGGTGGCGGCGTACTTGACGCCCAGCTCGCGCTGGCGCGACTGCATGGCCGGCAGGAAGGTGCTGCCGTTGGAGGTCCAGAACGGCGCTTCCTGGCCCAGCGACAGGCCTTCCACGTAGCTGGCGTACACGTTCAGCTGCTCCGTGGCCTGCCACACCAGCGCGGTCTGCGGCAGGAACTGCGACAGGCGGCTGTGCCGTTCCGGGGTACCGCGCTTGTCGTAGGCGCGCTCATCCAGGCGCACATAGCGGCCGCCGGCCAGCCACTGCCAGTCATCGCCGAAGTGCATGCGGTCCAGCGCGAACACCGCGCGCTGCCAGCTGTCCAGGCGCCGCGCGGACGGGCCCGGCTGCAGCGGCGAGGGATCGAACACCGGCACCTGCGCGTCCCCGATGTTGGCCGTGCCCACGTACTCGTTGACGTTCTGGCGCTTGTCCACGGTGCGGTGGAACGCGCTCAGCCCCACCGACAGTTCGTGTTCCACCGCGCCGGTGGTGAAGCGGCCGCGCAGTTCGCCGCGTGCCTCGTCATTGCGGCGCACGTCGTCGGGGCTGCGGTAATCGTAGATGTCGTAGTCGCCGTTGGGCGCGAAGTAGTTGCCCGGCACGCTGCCATCGGCGCAGCCAGCAGCGTAGTAGCAGCCGTACGCAAAGGCGACGTTGTCCTGGATCACCGAGCGGCTGTGGCCCACCGACACGCGCGACTGCCAGGCCGGGCTGAAGTCGTAGGTGTGCAGCGCGGTGAGGTTGGTGCTGTCGATACCCACCGGCTGCTGCCACGGCTGGTGGCCCAGCATGCGGCTGCGGTCCACGCCGCGCGGCAGTTCGCTGCCGCCCAGCAGCTGGTAACCGGACGCCGAGCGCTGCGCGCTGGTCTGGTAGTTGGCATCCACTTCCAGCTTGCCGTGTTCGCCGATCAGCCAGTCGGCGGCCAGCGAATAGAAATTGCGGCGGCCGTCGGCATGCTCGATGTAGGACGAGGTGTCATCCCAGGCGGCGTTGAAGCGCAGCCCGAAGCGCGGGGTCAGCCAGCCGCCCAGGTCCACCGCCGCATAGCGCGAGCCTTCCGAATCGGTGGCCAGGGTGACGTTGCGCACATCGGCGGGACGCTTGCCGACGTAGTTGATGATCCCGCCCGGCGCCATCACGCCAGCGGCGAGGCCGGCCTCACCCTTGAGGATTTCCACCTGCTGCACGTTCTCCAGCGCCAGCCGCTGTTCGCCGGCGATGGACAGCCCGTTGAAGCGGTAACCGGTGGCTGGGTCCAGCGCGAAGCCCCGAATGGCGATGTTCTGGTAATAGCCCACCGGTGCGTAGCTGTCGCCCAGCGAGGCGTCGTGCCGGGCCAGCTCGGACAGGGTGCGCACCTGCAGGCGGTCCAGGAAGGCGCTGTCGAGCACGTTGACCGAGGCCGGGGTGTTCTTCCAGTCGGCGCTGCCGAAGCTGCTCGACGGTGCCAGCGGCGCGGCGGGCTTGCGCGCCTGCACGCGGATGCCGGCCAGGTCGGTGGGCGAGCGCTCGCCTGCGGCGGTGTCGGCGTCACTGGCGTACAGCGGCAGGGCGGCGCAGAGGGCGGCGGTCAACAGCGTGAGGCGGTAGCAGCGGTTCATTCGATTCGTCATCAGCCAGAGGAGACGAAGCGACGGCGCGCAGGCGCACCGGCCCGCAATGGGGGGTGCGCTCGCTGCTCAAGCTCCCTACGCCGGTGCAAACCGGATCAGGTTCCAAGGGACTCTCTCAGCCTGGCAACGCCAGGCACCCCCGCTTCAGTGGCCATTTTCACACCAATCGGCCGCCGTTGCGACCCCGCCGGTTCAGGCAGCGGCGTGCAGCGCGTCCAGCAGGGCCCGGCCGGGGCGGCTGGCGAACCAGTCGGCATGGCCCAGCAGGAACGTGTGGTAGGCCACGTCGGCGTTCGCCGGGGAGCCGGTAACCCCTTGGAAGTACTCCACTTCCGAGAGGGCGAAGTCCAGGTGCACCACCGGCAGCAGGTCGGCCAGCAGGTGTACCTGGGCGGCCGCCAGCGGGCGTACCTGGCGGTAGCCGGCCAGCAGCGCCAGCGCGATATCGGCATGCGCCACCGGGCCCTCGCCGCCGGCATCCAGCCAGGCGATGGCATTGCGCTCGATCGCGGTGGCCAGGTCGAACAGGGCGCTGGTCGGCGAAGCCAGGCCGAAATCGAAGACGGTGCCGATCGTCGCCGTGGCGCCGTGGCCGTGCCAGAGCAGGTTGGAGACATGCCAGTCGTTGTGCCCCCACAGCACCGGCTCGGCGGCCAGCCGCTCGACCACGGCCGCGTGCCAGGGCAGCACCGCGCGCTGCAGGTCGTGTTCCCAGCGTTGTCGCGACAGGTAGCCGGCCAGCGCGGGGCGGTCGGGAAGCTCGCGCTTCAGCAGCGCCAGCGGATCGTGCGCGCGGAGCAGGTCGTCGCGCGCCACCAGCAGGTGGGTGCTGCGCTGGGGCGCGTGGTAGCTGGCAGCCGCAGCGTGCAGGCGGGCCAGCATCGCACCGGCCGTGCGCGCCTGGGCGACATCGTCCAACGGTGTCCATGACGGGCTGTCGCGGTACAGATCGTGCCCATCGCCTTCGGCGTGCACTTCGTAGGTCCAGTCGCCGTGCGCGATCGCGGTGGCGCCGTCGTGCGCGTGCAGCACCTGCACGACCGGCAGTGCGGCCGCGGCCAGGTGCGCGATGAAGCGATGCTCTTCGGTCAGCACCTCGACCGTGCGCACACTCACGTGGTGGCGTTTGACGAAGCAGCGCCGCGAACCGCACGCCACCAGGGCTGCAGCGGAGAAGGGGCGCGGGCTGTGCCACAGCACGCGGCACTCCCCATCCAGTGCAGGGTAGTGGCCGCGCAACCACGCCAGTTCGGTGCCGCTGATCGCCGGCCAGTCTGCAACGACGGCGTCGTTGTCCAGGCCCTGCACGCGGTGATCGGTGTTCATCATGGAAACGTACTTCTTCAGCGGCAGGCCGATGGCCTGTGGGGCAGGTTCACAGCGGGCTGTCGCGCAGCCAGTCGTAAAGCTGCGCATCATTCTTCAAGCCAAGCTTGAGCATGGCATCGCCCTTCTGCCGGCTGATGGTGCTCACGCTCTTGTGCAGCTTCGCGGCGATTTCCTTCACGATCAGGCCACTGGCGAGCAGCCGCAGCACTTCCACTTCGCGCGGCGACAACGCACGCGTGCGTTCATCGCCCAGGCTCTGCGTGCCCAGGCGGTCGATGAGGTTCTTCAGCGTGCGGCTCACGTACGGCTGGCCGCGGTGCACGGTCTGGATGGCCACCGGCAGTTCCTCCATCGACGAGGTCTTGTCGACCAGTCCGAGCACGCCGGTGGAGACCACCATGCGCAGGATCGCCAGGTTGTTGGAGACGCTCAGCATGAGCACCGGCAGGTCGGGATAGTGACGGCGAACCTGTCCGATCATGGCAAAACCGTCAGGCTGCGCGCCGCCGGGCATGGAGTAATCCGTCACCAGGACATCGCACGGATGGGCCTTCAATGCGGCCAGAAGCTCGTCCACGCTGCTGGCTTCGGCCACCACCCGGCCCACGCCGCTGGTTTCGATCACGGATCGGGTGCCGATACGGACCACCGGGTGGTCGTCGGCGATGATTATGCGCAAGCTCATGGAATAGTATGGCCGGTAAGGCAGCGGCCCTTCGGGGCACGTCGCGGTGGGCGGATCACTCCTGGGAGAACTGACAGCATGCGTACCTCGGTTGTCCGCTGGCTGGTCGTGCTGGGCCTGGTGATCGCGCTGGGCGCCACCGCCATCGCGGCTCCGGCGCCTGCACCGTCGCTCTCACCGCGCCAGGCTGAATGGATCGACCGGAACCCTACCATCTTACTGGGGCTGTACGACAGCGGCTGGCCACCATTCGAATTCATGCAGAACGGCCGCCCCGATGGACTCGGCCATGACTACCTGATGTTGTTGACCCGGCAGCTCGGCGTGCGTGTGAAGGTGCGGGTGTATCGCGATTGGGCAGACGTGCTGGATGCGGCATGCCGGGGCGAGGTCGACGTGGTGATGAACATCACCCTCACCCCGGACCGCACCCGCTGCATGGTCTACACCGGCTCCTACGCCGATGCACCGCTGGCCCTGGTGGGCCGGGTGGGCGATACCCGTACCTCGAGCGACCCGGACCTGACCGGGCTGCGCGTGGTCACCGAGCAGGAATTCCTCACCAGCAACCAGGTGCGGGCACGTTTCCCCGCCGCACGCCAGGTGACCGCGCCCAACACCCGGGCTGCGCTGGCGATGGTGGCCCAAGGCAAGGCCGATGTGTACATCGGCAATGCGCACGTCGCCAGCACCCTCATCCGCCAGCAGGGCATTGACGGTATCGCCCTGCTGCGGCCCAGCGACCTGCCGCCCGAACGCCTCCACTTCGGCGTTCCCAATGCCCGCCAGCCGCTGGCCGAAGCGCTCGACAGCGCGCTGTCCACCGTGACCGCCGCGCAGCGCGAGGCGCTGTACAAGCGCTGGCTGCCGCCGCTGCAGTGGTCGGCACAGTCGCGGCTGATCCTGGGCGAGGCCGAACGCCGCATCCTGGCCACCCCGTTGCGCATGGGCTATGCGCCGAACGGGTCGCCACTGTCGTTCATCGATGCGGCCGGCGAACCCAGCGGCGTGGCCGGCGACTACCTGCGCCAGCTGCGCATGGTCGGGGCGCAGTTGAACCGCGTGCCGGCGCACGACTGGTTCGAGGTCCGCGAGCAGATGCGCCGCGGCGATGTCGATGTGGTGATGGGCATGCCCAACGACGCCCACTATTTGGGCGATGACTGGGTCTTCAGCCAGCCCTTCATCAGCGTGCCCAACGTGATCGTCACCCCGAACAACAGCCGTTCGGTGCTGGGCCTGGGCGACCTGGACGGGCGCAGCATCCTGCTCTCCGACCCCGAGCGCCTGCGCGGCTACATCCTCCAGTACGCCCCCAAGGCGCGCATCGTGCCGGCGCGCAGCGTGGAGCAGGCGCTGTCGCGATTGGCCAACGGCGACGCCGATGCGTACGTGGGCAACCTGGCCATGGTCGACCGCGTGGTGCGCGAGGTGTATCCGGCCAAGCTGCACGTGGCCGCGCCGGCGGGCTTCAGCGACCAGCTGTCGCTGGCGGTCAAGCGCCAGTACGCGCCGTTGGCCACCACCTTCGACCGGGTGCTGGCCAACCTCACCCCGCGCGAGCACGCCGCCATCCGGGGCGACTGGTTGCTGGCCGAATACCGCACCGGGCTGGACTGGCGTTCGGTTGCGCGCTGGGCGGTGCCACTGTCGCTGGTACTGCTCACCGGCATCATCGTGCATGGCTGGGGCTACTGGCGGCTGCGCCGCGAGGTCGGCATGCGGCGCCGGTTGGAACAGCGGCTGGTGGAAGTGACCGACAACCTGCCGGCGATCGTCTACCAGGCCCGCCGTGACAGCGATGGCCGGGTCACCTTCCCGTACATCACCGGCGACCTGCAATCGATGTTCGGGGTCAGCACCGCCGAAGTGGTCGCCGATGAAACGCGCCTGGTCGACCAGATCGACCCGCGCGACCGCGAGGCGGTCAACCGCGCGTTGAACGACGCCGCGCGCGATTTCTCCGCGCTGGACATGGAGTTCCGCACCAGCCCGCACGGCGTGGTGCGCTGGGTGCGCACCCGCGCATTGCCGTATGCCGCCGAACACGGCGTGGTGCTGTGGAGCGGTTACTGGGTGGACGTGACCGAAGCGCGCGCGCAGGCCGATGCGCTGGCCGCCGCCAAGTCCGACGCCGAACGCGCCACCGCGGCAAAATCCAACTTCCTGGCCACCATGAGCCACGAAATCCGCACGCCGATGAGTGGCGTGCTGGGCATGGTCGAAGCGCTGTCGCACACCGACCTGGATGGTGAGCAGCGGCGCATCATCGCGGTGATCGAGGATTCGGCGCAGATGCTGCGGCAGATCCTGGATGACATCCTCGACTACTCCCGCATCGAAGCCGGCGCGCTGCCGCTGGAGCCGCAGCCGGTGATGCTGCGCAGCCTGCTCGACAACGTGCAGCAGCTGCTGTCGCCACAGGCCTCCAACAAGAACCTGTCGCTCAGCCTGGAGGTCGACCCGGCAGTCGCCCATCAGCACCTGGTCGATGGCATGCGGCTGCGCCAGATCGTGTTCAACCTGCTCAGCAACGCCATCAAATTCACCAACGAGGGCTCGGTGACCATCGCGTTGAGCGTGGAGCGCGATGATGAGATGGCGCAGGCGCTGCGGCTGACGGTGACCGACACCGGCATCGGCATTTCCCCCGAGCAGCGCGAGCGGCTGTTCAAACCGTTTGCCCAGGCCGACGTGGCGATCACCCGCCACTACGGCGGCACCGGATTGGGGCTGAGCATCTGCCAGCGCCTGGTGGGGTTGATGCGCGGGCGGCTGGAGATGCACAGCGTGCCGGGCGAAGGCACGCGCGTGGATGTGCTGCTGAGCCTGCCGCTGGTGCCCGGCGAGGAAACCGTGCGCGACGAGCAGCGCCCCGGCGGTGATGTGGACCCGCTGCCGCCGGGCCAGGCGCGGCGCCGGGTGCTGGTGGTGGAAGACCACCCCACCAACCAGGCATTGATGCGCTGGCGGCTGCAGCAGCTGGGCCTGCAGCATGAGCTGGCGGTGGATGGCGAAGCCGCGCTGGCGTTGCTGGCTTCCACGCACTTCGACCTGGTCATCACCGATTGCCGCATGCCGGTGATGGACGGCTACACCCTGACCCGGCACATCCGCGAGCGCGAACGTGGCAGCGGCCAGCGCATGCCGGTGCTGGCGCTTACCGCCAGCGCGCTGGCCGAAGACGTGCAGCGCTGCCGCGAGGCCGGCATGGATGACCTGCTGGCCAAGCCGGTGGCGCTGGCCACGCTGCGCCAGGCACTGCGGCGGTGGCTGCCCTCGGACGATGCGGATGACGCTGCGCGCGAAGCCACGCCGCCGGTGGAAGCTGTGCCTGCGGCCGCGCCCACGCGGGCGGCGATCGTGCGCCGCTTCGGTTCCGAACACGTGGCCACGGTGTTGATCGACAGCATGCGCCAGGCCACCGCCGACGACCTGCAGCGCGGCTGGGAAGCGCGCGACATGGGCGACAGCAACACTGCGGTGGAGGTGCTGCATCGCATCGTCGGTGGGCTGGGCACGCTGGGCGCCGAAGCACTGGCCACCCAGGCACGCGCGCTGATGCAGCGGATTCCGGAACAGGGTCTGGCGGCCAGCGCCGACGACATCCGCGCGTTCGAAGACGCGTTGCAGCAGTACCTGATCAGCCTGGATGAATGATCAACGTGGCTGTTCCTTCAGGTATTCAATCACCAGCGCCCTTCGCTTTGGGTCAGCGGTCGCATTGACCATCCTGGACCCCGGCACCACCGCGGCCGGCGAACGCAGGAACGCATCCAGCGTCTGCTCGGTCCAGACCAGGTCCGCGCGCTGCATCGCAGGCGAGTAGGGATAGTTGGCCACGCTGCCCGCGCGGCGCCCCAGCACGCCGTGCAGGTTGGGACCGAAGCGGTGCACGCCGCCCGCATTGACCGTGTGGCAGCCGCCGCAGATCGCGAACGCACGCTGGCGTTCCTGCTGCCGCGCCTGCTCGGGCGTCTGCGGCGCACGCGCGCAGGCGCCCAGCAGCAGGCAGCACACCAGCACCAGCAACCGGCGCGGCAACGGCATTACATCGCCGGGTAGTTCGGCCCGCCGCCACCCTGCGGGGTGACCCACACGATGTTCTGGGTGGGGTCCTTGATGTCGCAGGTCTTGCAGTGCACGCAGTTCTGCGCGTTGATCTGCAGCTGTTCGTGGCCTTCGCTGCCGACGAATTCGTACACCCCGGCCGGGCAGTAGCGCGCTTCCGGCCCGGCGTATTCGGCCAGGTTGACCCGCACCGGCACGCTCGCGTCCTTCAGGGTCAGGTGCGAAGGCTGGTCTTCTTCGTGGTTGGTGCTGCTCAGGAACACCGAGCTGAGCCGGTCGAAGGTGAGCACGTTGTCCGGCTTGGGGTACACGATCCGGGTGTGCTGCGATGCCGGTTCCAGGCACTCGTGGTCGGCCTTGCTGTGGCGCAGCGTCCACGGCGGGTTGCGGATGCCCAGCTTCGGCAGCAGCCACTGCTCGATACCGGTCATCAGCGTGGCCACGCTGCGGCCCTTCTTGAACCACTGCTTGAAATTCTTGGACTGCTTCAGCTCATCGTGCAGCCAGCTGCTGTCGAACGCGGCCGGGTAGGCGCTGAGCTCATCGCGCTGGCGGTCCGCTGCCAGCGCATCGAAGGCGGCATCGGCGGCCAGCATGCCGGTCTTGATTGCCGCGTGGCTGCCCTTGATCCGGCTGGCGTTGAGGTAGCCGGCCTCGCAGCCGACCAGCGCACCACCGGGGAACACGGTCTTGGGCAGCGACAGCAGGCCACCGGCGGTGATCGCACGCGCGCCATAAGCGATGCGCTTGCCGCCTTCCAGGTGCTTGCGGATCGACGGGTGGGTCTTGAAGCGCTGGAACTCCTCGAACGGGCTCATCCACGGGTTGCGGTAATCCAACCCGACCACGAAGCCCACTGCGACCTTGCCGCCGTCGGCGTGGTACAGGAAGGAACCGCCGTAGGTATCGCTGTCCAGCGGCCAGCCGGCGGTGTGCACCACCAGGCCCGGCTCATGCTTGGCCGGGTCGATCTGCCACAGCTCCTTGATGCCGATTCCGTAGGCCTGCGGGTCCTTGCCGGCATCGAGCTGGTAGCGCGCGATCAGCTGGCGGCCCAGGTGGCCGCGCGAGCCTTCGGCGAAGATCGTGTACTTGGCATGCAGCTCCATGCCGCGTTCGAAGTTGGGGCCGTGCGAGCCATCCTTGCGGATGCCCATGTCGCCGGTGGCCACGCCCATCACCGCGCCGTTCTCGTCGTACAACACTTCGGCGGCGGCAAAGCCGGGGAAGATCGCCACTTCCAGCGCTTCGGCCTGCTGCGCCAGCCAGCGGGTGACCTCGCCCAGGCTGATGATGTAGTTGCCTTCGTTGTGGAAGCATTCCGGCAGCAGCGCATGCGGCGTGCTGCGCGCGCCGTCCGGGCTGAGGAACAGGAATTCGTCGCGGGTGACCTTCTGCTTCAGCGGCGCGCCGCGTTCGGCCCAGTCCGGGAACAGTTCGGTCAGCGCGCGGGTATCCATGATCGCGCCGGACAGGATGTGGGCGCCGGGTTCGGAGCCCTTTTCCAGCACGCACACCGACAGCTCGCGGCCGGCCTCGATGGCGCGCTGGCGCAGGCGGATCGCGGTGGCCAGGCCGGCAGGGCCGGCGCCGACGATCACCACGTCGAATTCCATGGCTTCACGCGGGGGCAGGGCGGTGGTCTCTTCGCTCATGGGGGTGCGTAACTCGTGGGTAGTGCCGTCCCGGCCGGAGCCGGCGGCGGTTGCCTGGGAATCGCGCGCGACGGGTCACTGCGCAACTGCTGGATCAATGCATCAGGGTACCGGCACACGCCGTTTCCGCCTAGATCGCCGACGTTGCCCACCTTATGGTGCGATGCATCAACCCACCGTACGGATCGCAAAAAACCGCGTAGAGCCACGCCCTGCGTGGCTGGACCCCATCCGTCAGCCCGCAGCCCCAAACGCCGAGTGGTATTCCACCTCCGCATCCGGCCACCCGCCCTGCAGCAGCAGCGCCTGGAAATACTCCGCAGGCACGCCGGCCAACCGCAGCCGCGGCTCGGCGCGGAACCCGAACCGGCCGTAATACCCCGGATCCCCCAACAACACACAGCCATTGGCGCCATGTGCCCGCAGCGCCTCGACAGCCGCCCGCATCAACGCGCCGCCGATCCCCTGCCCCTGCCGCCCCGGCGCCACCGAAATCGGCCCCAACCCATACCAGCCCGGGCTGCCATCACTGAGCTGCACCGGCGACACCGCCACATGCCCCACGATGCCATCGGCATCCTCGGCCACCAGCGACACCGCCAACGCACCGGCAGCGCGCAGCGCATCCACGATGTACTGCTCGGTGTGGCTGCTGTGCGGCGCCTCCGCGAATGCGGCACGGGTCAGGGCATGGATGGCGCCGGCGTCAGCGGGACGCTCGCTGCGGATCTGCATGGGCGAAGGCCTCTGCGACAGAAGGTCGCCATTGTAGCGGCGTGCTGCGGCGTGCCTTGGCCGGTCCCGGGCCAGGCATCACAATGGGGGTCCTGCTACTGCCCCGCGACGTCGCCGCCCATGGCCCTCAATCCGTACGATCTGTTCGATGTCCGCTCGCTGCTTACCGAAGAGGAACGCGCGGTGCAGGCCACGGTGGCGCGCTTCACCGACGAGCGCGTGCTGCCGATCATCGGCGACGCCTTCGACCAGGGCCGCTTCCCCGATGAACTGATCCCGGAAATCGCCTCGCTCGGCCTGCTTGGCTCCAGCCTGCCCGAACAGTACGGCGGCGGCGGCCTGAACGCCGTCAGCTACGGCTTGATCTGCCAGGAACTGGAGCGGGGCGATTCGGGCCTGCGCAGTTTCGTGTCGGTGCAGAGCTCGCTGTGCATGTACCCTATCTTCGCCTACGGCAGCGAAGAACAGCGCCTGCGCTGGCTGCCGGACATGGCGGCCGGCCGGGTGATCGGCTGCTTCGGCCTGACCGAAGCCCACGGCGGTTCGGACCCGGCCGCGATGAAGACCCGCGCGGTGCGCGACGGCGGCGACTGGGTGATCAACGGCAGCAAGATGTGGATCACCAGCGGCCCGGTGGCCGATATCGCCATCGTCTGGGCACACACCGAAGACGGCATCCAGGGCTTCGTGCTGGAAAAGGGCATGGCCGGGTTCACCACCCAGGAAATCAAGCACAAGATGAGCCTGCGCGCCTCGCTCACCGGCGCGCTGTTCTTCGACAACGTGCGCGTGCCCGAACGCAACCGGCTGCCCAACGTGCAGGGTCTGAAGGGCCCGCTGGGCTGCCTCAACCAGGCCCGCTACGGCATCAGCTGGGGCCCGATCGGCGCGGCGGTGGCCTGCCTGGACGAGGCGCTGAACTACACCAAGGAACGCGTGCTGTTCGGGCGCCCGGTGGCGGCCACCCAGAGCGCGCAGATCAAGCTGGCCGACATGGCCCGGCGCATCACCACCGCGCAGCTGCTGTCACTGCAGTTGGGGCGCTTGAAGGATGCCGGCCAGCTGCAGCCGCAGCAGGTCAGCCTGGCCAAGTGGAACAACTGCCGCATGGCGATTGATATCGCGCGTGAGTGCCGCGACCTGCTCGGCGGCGCCGGCATCACCACCGAACACGTGGCGATCCGGCATGCGTTGAACCTGGAATCGGTGATCACCTACGAGGGCACCGAGACCGTGCACCAGCTGGTGATCGGCCGGGAACTGACCGGCATCAACGCGTTCTGACGGGCCGCACGACCAACGGTCGTGCGCTACCGGTAGGTATCGACCGTTGGTCGATACGCGTTCGGTAGGTATCGACCGTTGGTCGATACGCGTTCGGTAGGTATCGACCGTTGGTCGATACGCGTTACGCCCCGCCCGCGAAACCCGATTGCCGCCACGCTTCGTACATCACCACGGCGACCGTGTTCGAGAGGTTCAGGCTGCGGTTGTCCGGTTGCATCGGCAGGCGCAGGCGGCGGCCGTGCGGCAACGCATCCAGCACGTCCTGCGGCAGGCCACGGGTTTCCGGGCCGAACAGGAACGCATCGCCGTCTTCGAACTGCTGGGTGTCATAACGCACGCTGCCGCGGGTACTCAGGGCGAACAGGCGCTTGGGGGCTATGGCCTGCAGGGCGGTATCCAGGTCCGGATGCACCTGCAGTCGAGCGTATTCGTGGTAATCCAGGCCGGCGCGCTTGAGCTGCTTGTCGCTCAGGTCGAAACCGAGCGGCTCGATCAGGTGCAGTCGCGCGCCGGTATTGGCGCAGAGCCGGATCACATTGCCGGTATTCGGGGGAATCTCCGGCTGGAACAACACAACATGGAACGTAGGGGTGGCGGTCATGCGTACATGTTACGCCGCGACCCTCCGACAGGTATCGACCGTGGGTCGATACCCGGGTTACGGACGGACCAGCACCGAAGCGGTTTCAACCGCGAAGGCCTGCAGGTCGTTCGGCGACGGGCGCACCTGCAGGGTCGGCAGGTTGATGATCACGTCGCGGGCGATCGTGCCGGCGGCCGTGGCCAGGGCACCCATGTAATCGGTGCTGCGGTCGTTCTGCTCGGCAGCCAAGGCTTCGCGCTGTTCGGCGGTCGGGCGGACTTCAACGGCGGCCAAGGTGGTGACGCGCTGGCTGTTGGCCAGTTCGGCACGGTATTCGGCGATCTGGCCGGCGGTCGGGCGGACTTCCACCAGCGCCAGGGTCGGGATGCTGCTGGTGCGTTCGACTTCGGCCTGGGCCAGCTGGTCGGCGGAGGGGCGGACCTGCACGGTCGGCAGGGTGGTGATGGCGGAAGCGGCATGCACGTTCGAAACAAACGCGGAGCCGGCAGCGAGGGCGATGGCAAATGCGATGGTCTTGGTGTTCATGACGGGGCCTGTTTAGTGTTGGTGAGCAGTGGTGTGGTAGTAATGTAGTACACCGAATCTGGGAGTGCAAGAGAAATTTTCAGATTCCGCGTTGTGTTCAGCGATCAGTCAGCTTTGGTTTGATCGTGTCCTTTCCGCACTTGGGTATAAGCAGGCCCCGTGCCAACTTTTAGTTGTTGATTTGAAAGGGTTTTATGCGGTCCGAAAAGTGTCCGCTGTCCGGACACCTGTCCGATCCCGGGCTGCGCGACTGTCCGGACAGGGGTTCAGGTGGCGGCAGAAGGCGCCGCGGCGGTCAGCGACGCGCCGGGAAAGTTCCCTGACAAAGGGAGTGACTGTTGGCCGATGCCTTTACCCGTAGTCCCGGGCTAGCATCCCCCTTCACTTTCATGACCAAGGAAACGGAATGACCTCCCAACTTCGACCGCGTGCCGCGCTGCTGGCTGTAGCGCTTTCCGCCGCCCTGGGCAGCTTCGCCCCGGCCCCGGTGATGGCAAGGCCGGCCCAGGTCGCCAAGGTCGACATTCCGTTTGAAGAGTTCACCCTGCCCAACGGCCTGCGCGTGGTGGTGCACACCGACCGCAAGGCGCCGATCGTGGCGGTGAACATCTGGTACCACGTGGGCAGCAAGGACGAACCGGCCGGCCGCACCGGCTTTGCGCACCTGTTCGAACACCTGATGTTCCAGGGCAGCGAAAACCACGCCGGCGAATACTTCGAACCGTTCAAGCAGGTCGGCGTGACCGGCCAGAACGGCACCACCAACACCGACCGCACCAACTACTTCGAGAACGTGCCCACCACCGCGCTGGACATGGCGCTGTGGATGGAATCGGACCGCATGGGCCACCTGCTCGGCGCGATCGACCAGGCCGCGCTCGACGAACAGCGCGGCGTGGTGCAGAACGAAAAGCGCCAAGGCGAGAACCAGCCCTATGGGCAGGTGTGGGACAAGCTCACCCGCTCCATGTACCCCGAAGGCCACCCGTACCACCACGGCGTGATCGGGTCGATGAACGACCTCAACGCGGCCTCGCTGGACGACGTCAAGAACTGGTTCCGCACCTGGTACGGCCCCAACAACGCGGTGCTGGTGCTGGCCGGCGACATCGACGTGGCCACCGCCAAGGAAAAGGTCGCCCGTTACTTCGGCGACATCCCGGCCGGCCCGAGCATGGCCCAGCCGGCGGTCAACGTGGCCAAGCGCGAGAAATCCACCCGCGAAACCATGACCGACAAGGTGCCGCAGGCACGCATCTACCGCGTCTGGAACGTCGCCCAGACCGGCACCACCGACATCGACCAGCTGCAGCTGTTCGCGCAGGTGCTGGGCGGGGCCAAGTCCTCGCGCCTGGACCAGCGCCTGCTGCACAAGGACCAGCTGGTGGACAACATCAGCGCCGGTGCCTACACCTCGCAGCTGGGTTCCAACTTCGTGATCATGGCGACCGTGAAGCAGGGCGTGGACCCGGCCAAGGTTGAAGCGATCATCGACGAGGAAGTGCGTCGCCTGGTCAAGGACGGCCCCACCGCCGATGAGCTGAGCCGTGGCAAGACCGCGTTCCGCGCCGGCTTCATCCGGGGCATCGAGCGCATCGGCGGGTTCGGCGGCAAGGCCGACGCGCTGGCCGAGTGCGCCGTGTTCGAAGGCGACCCGGGCTGCTTCCGCCGTTCGCTGGCCAACATCGACGCCGCCAGCGCCGCCGACGTGCGCGCCGCCGGCGCCAAGTGGCTGGGCGTGGGCGACCACACCCTGGTGGTGGAACCGGGCGCGCGCGTAGCGTTGCCGGAGCTGCCGTCGGCCACCCCCAAGCCCTTCACTGTGCCGGGCGTGGATCCCAAGTTCAGCGCCGGCCCGACCGTGGTGGACCGCAGCACCGGCGTGCCGCAGACCAAGACCTTCCCGGAACTGAATTTCCCGCAGCTGCACCGCGCCACCCTGAAGAACGGCACCCAGGTGATCCTGGCCGAACGCCATGACATTCCGGTGGTGCAGTTCAGCTATGAATTCCCCGGTGGTTTCACCGCCGACCAGGGTCGCAAGTCCGGCACCGCCAACTTCACCATGGACCTGATGGGCGAGGGCGCCGGCAAGCTGGGCGCACTGCCGTTCGCCGATGCCGCCGACGCGCTGGGCGCCAGCCTGGGCGCCTCGGCCTCGCTGGACAGCGCCGCCGTCTACCTGTCGGCGCTGAAGGAAAACCTGGCGCCGTCGCTGGCCCTGTACGCGGACATGCTGCGCCAGCCGCGCTTCGACCAGGCCGAGATCGACCGGGTCAAGGCCACCTGGATCGCCGGCATCCAGCAGGAGAAGGTCAACCCGAACGCCTCGGCCATGCGCGTGCTGCCCACCCTGCTGTACGGGGCCGGCCACCCGTACGCCATTCCGTTCACCGGCAGCGGCAACGAAGCCGACATCCAGTCGCTGACCCGCGAGGACCTGGTCGACTTCCACCGCGACTGGCTGCGCCCGGAGCAGGGCACCCTGATCGTGGTCGGTGACACCACCCTGAAGGAAATCGTGCCGCTGCTGGAGCGCCAGCTCGGCGACTGGAAGAGCAGCACCCCGGCCCCGCAGGCCAAGCCGCCGGTGGATGTCGCGCGCCCGGCCAAGGCCCGCGTGTACCTGATCGACCAGCCCGGCGCGGTGCAGGCCAACCTGTTCGCCGGCCAGGTGGTGCCCTCCACCATGGACGCGGGTGCCACCCGCTTCGACATCGCCAATGGCGTGCTCGGCGGCGACTTCACCTCGCGCCTGAACATGAACCTGCGCGAGGAGAAGCACTGGTCCTACGGTGCCCGCACCATGGCCAGCAGCACCCTGGGCCAGCGCCCGTGGATGGCCGTGGCCCCGGTCCAGATCGACAAGACCGCCGAGGCGATGAAGGAGATGCAGAAGGAGATCGCCGACTTCGCCTCCGGTGCCGAAACCATCACCCCGGCCGAGGTCACCCGCATCCGCAACATCCAGAACCTGAGCCTGCCGGGCGCCTACGAGACCGCCAGCGCCGTGCTGGGCACCATCAGCGGCATCGTCCGCTACGAGCGCCCGGACGACTACGTGTTCAAGCGCAAGGCCGAGATCGAAGCGATGACCCCGGCCCAGGTGCAGCAGGCGGCCGCCACGCTGGACCCGAAGACCCTGACCTGGGTGGTGGTGGGCGACCTGAAGCAGACCGAGGCCCCGGTGCGCGCGCTGAATCTGGGCGAGGTGACCATCATCGATGCCGACGGCAAGCCGGTGAAATAACCGCCAAGGGGGTGGGCCCCTGGCCCGCCCCCGGGTTGCCTGTGCACCCGCGATTCAGCCTGTTCAGGCAGAATCGCCCCAATGACCTTCACGAGCATCCCCGCCATGCGCCTTCTGCTGCTTTCCGTTCTGACCCTCAGCGCCACTGCCTGCACCTGGGTGCCGATCGAACCGGTGGGCAAGACCGTCCGCGTGCTGCCGTCCGGCCCGGTTCCCACCGGCTGCGTGACCAAGGGCGAGGTGGTGGTCACCGTGAAGGACAAGGTCGGCTTCTACAACCGCAACCCGTTGCGGGTGCAGGAAGAACTGGAAACCCTGGCCCGCAACGAGGCCCCCAGTGCCGGCGCGAATGCGGTCCAGGCGTCGGGCCTGCCGGCCGATGGCAGCCAGCGCTTTGCTGCCTTCCAGTGCCCGCCACGCTGAACCCGTCAGGTCCGGGCCGGTACCATACGCCCGGACGTGAATTCGTAAAGGTGCGGTGAAGGCGCAGGGGGCTTACAATAGCGCCCCCTTTGCCTGAGCCTTGGCGCTAACTGATGCTCTTCAAGAATGTATCGATCGCCGGCCTGGCGCACATCGACGCGCCGCACACGCTGACGTCCAAGGAAATCAACGAACGTCTGCAGCCGACGCTGGATCGCCTGGGCATCCGTACCGACGTGCTGGGCGATATCGCCGGCATCCACGCCCGCCGCCTGTGGGACGCGGACATGCTCGCCTCCGACGCCGCGACCCTGGCTGCCCGCAAGGCGCTGGACGACGCCGGCATCGGCGCCGACAAGATCGGCCTGCTGGTCAACACCTCGGTCAGCCGCGACTACCTGGAGCCGTCCACGGCCAGCATCGTCTCGGGCAACCTGGGCGTCAGCGACCAGTGCATGACCTTCGACGTCGCCAATGCCTGCCTGGCCTTCATCAACGGCATGGACATCGCCGCCCGCATGCTGGAACGCGGCGAGATCGACTATGCGCTGATCGTCGATGGCGAAACCGCCAACCTCGTCTACGAGAAGACCCTCGAGCGCATGGCCCTGCCGGGCGTGACCGCCGACGACTTCCGCAACGAGATGGCCGCCCTGACCCTGGGCTGTGGCGCGGCCGCCATGGTCATGGCGCGCACCGAACTGGTGCCCGACGCGCCGCGTTACCGCGGTGGCGTGACCCGCTCGGCCACCGAGTGGAACCAGCTGTGCCGCGGCAACCTGGACCGCATGGTCACCGACACCCGCATGCTGCTGATCGAAGGCATCAAGCTGGCCCAGAAGACCTTCCTGGCCGCCCGCGAAGCACTGGGCTGGGCGGTGGAGGAACTGGACCAGTTCGTCATCCACCAGGTCAGCCAGCCGCACACCGCTGCCTTCATCAAGAACTTCGGCATCGACCCGAAGAAGGTGATGACCATCTTCGGTGAGCACGGCAACATCGGCCCGGCCTCGGTGCCGATCGTGCTGAGCAAGCTCAAGGAACTGGGCCGCCTGAAGAAGGGCGACCGCATCGCGCTGCTCGGCATCGGTTCGGGCCTGAACTGCTCGATGGCTGAAGTGGTCTGGTAAGCGGTACCGCGGACCAGCCTCACATGTCTGAGGCTGGTCCATGTCGCGGTTTGGCGGTCCGGATCGATGTCCGGATGAGACAAAAAGGGTCGTAGTTGCCCTCAAAACTGCGCATTCATGTATTAATTGAATGCATTTTTCGACATGTAGGAGGCATCATGACGATCACATCGACATGAACGCTCCCATGGACGTCCAATCTCCTTACAACGATCTGCCTTTGTTGCCGCCTGCTGGGGAGCTGGAAACGAAGGCGCTGCTCAAGGCATGCATTCAGGCGCACAAGGCGTTGGCGTCCCTGCGGCAGGCCACGGGGCATCTGCCCAATCCGGCGGTGTTGATCAACACCATTCCACTGCTGGAAGCGCAAGCAAGTTCCGAGATCGAGAACATCGTCACTACGGCCGACGAATTGTTCCGCTTCGCTGACCACGAGGCTGCTGCCAATCCTGCAACGCGAGAAGCATTGCGCTACCGCAGCGCTTTGCAGGAGGGATATCAGTCATTGCGCGATCGACCGCTGTCGACGGCGACGGCTGAAGTTGTCTGCAGCCGCATCAAGAACGCACAGATGCAGGTCCGGCGGGTGCCAGGCACTGCCTTGGCCAATCAACAGACCGGGCAGGTCATCTACACGCCTCCGGTGGGTGAGGCGCTGCTCCGCGAAAAGCTGACCAACTGGGAACGGTTCATCCACGAAGAGCGAGACATCGATCCGCTGATCAGAATGGCAGTTGCGCACTATCAGTTCGAAGCGATCCACCCATTCACCGACGGCAATGGGCGCACCGGCCGCGTGCTGAATCTACTGATGCTGGTGGAACAGGATCTGCTGGATCGCCCGGTTTTGTACCTCTCGCGATACATCATCGAGCGCAAGGCCGAGTACTACCGACTGCTGCAGGGCGTCACCGTGGATGGCGCGTGGGCAGATTGGATTGCCTACATGCTGAACGCTGTCGCTGATACAGCGGAATGGACCGGGGCCAAGATCGACGCGATCCGTGGATTGCACGAGCAGGCGTGCGAGTGGATCCGTGCGCAGCGACCCAAGACGTACAGCCGCGAACTGGTTGACGTGCTTTTCAGCCAGCCCTACTCGCGTATCCAGAATGTGGTGGACGCCGGCATCGCCAAGCGCGAAACCGCCGCGCGCTACCTACGGGATCTCGTGGAAATTGGTGTGCTTGAGGAACAACGGATGGGCAAGGAGAAACTGTTCCTGCACCCGGCGTACCTGAAGCTGCTTTCAGACGACAGCCATGCCACGCAGCGTTATGTACTGCCGCCCAGCAGGTAGAAAAGCGTTCCCCCTATCCCCCATGGCGGTTGTGTCCGACAATGCGCACCAGCGCCCGGGACATCCACGCGGGCAACACGCAGCCCCCACGCGACCCAGATCAATGCCCAAGCTTCCCGGTTACCCCGCCCATCCCCAGCGCTTCGAAGTCCGCCCCGGCCTGACCATGGGCTACCTCGACGAGGGCCCGCGCGATGGCGAGGTGGTGGTGATGGTCCACGGCAACCCGTCGTGGAGCTACTACTGGCGCACGCTGGTGGCCGGGCTGTCGGACCGCTACCGCTGCATCGTGCCCGACCACATCGGCATGGGCCTGTCGGACAAGCCCGATGACGCGCACTACGAATACACCCTGCAGTCGCGCGTGGACGACCTGGACGCGCTGCTGGCGCACCTGGGCATCACCGGCCCGGTCACCCTGGCCGTGCACGACTGGGGCGGCATGATCGGCTTTGGCTGGGCGCTGTCGCACCATGCGCAGGTCAAGCGCCTAGTGGTGCTCAACACCGCCGCGTTCCCGATGCCGGCGGCCAAGCAGATGCCGTGGCAGATCGCGCTGGGCCGGCACTGGAAGATCGGCGAGTGGATCATCCGCACCTTCAACGCGTTCTCGTCCGGTGCCTCGTGGCTGGGCGTGGAGCGGAAGATGCCGGCCGATGTGCGCCGTGCCTACGTGTCGCCGTACAACAGCTACGCCAACCGGATCAGCACCATCCGCTTCATGCAGGACATTCCGCTGAGCCCGGCCGACAAGGCCTGGTCGCTGCTGGAACGCGCCGGCAAGGCGCTGCCGTCGTTCGCTGACCGCCCGGCCTTCATCGGCTGGGGCCTGCGCGACTTCGTGTTCGACCACCACTTCCTGAAGGGCTTCCAGGCCGCGCTGCCGCAGGCGCAGGTGCACGCGTTCGAGGATGCCGGGCACTACGTGCTGGAAGACAAGCACGAAGTGCTGGTGCCTGAAATCCGAGCTTTCCTGGACCAGAACCCGATTTAACGGAGTACCGACCAACGGTCGGTACCTACCTCGGGTGCGGCGGTAGGTGACGCAGGCAGCGGCAACGCCGTTGCCAACGTCGCTCGTCGACGGCCCGAAGGGTGCCCGCCGCAGGCGGGCATACCGTTGGTCGTCACGCGCACCGGTCACGCCGCGTCGGGGTGGTCCGCGCCATCCCGCCAGGCCCAGCTCTCAAGGCTCAGCGCCGGCAGCCCATGGATCGCCCGCGCCTTGTCGCACTGCGGGCTGGCCTTGCCGAACTCCCACGACGCATCCACCTCCCGGCACACGCTGGGCCGGTTGGGGTGGATGCTGCAGCGTGAATACACCCCGATCTCCGCATCCAGCGCCACGCAGCGCACCGGCTTGGAATGGGTGCCGCGCATGCACAGGCGGTGCGGGTCGAGCGGTTCGGTCAGCTGGTGCGGCACGCCGCCGGGGGTGACCTCGTCCGATTCCATCCAGTGAAAGGCCACGCGGTACTGGGTGCAGCAGGCGCCGCACGTCATGCAGGGATGGGACATGGGGGTACCGGCCGAAAGAGGGTAGATCCACGCCTTGCGTGGATAGACGAAGGGGGCGAATTTTCCACGCCTGCGGCCGCCGCGCAAGAATTTTCTGCAGCAGCGACAATGAACGGATGAACAGCCCGATCAACATCGCCGCGCGCCTGCCCGAACTGGCCCGCGAACGCCCCGACCAGATCGCCATCCGCTGCCCCGGCCGGCCCGGCCCCGGGGGCATGGCGCGCTATGACGTGACCCTGGATTACCGCACCCTGGACGCGCGCAGCGACGCCATGGCCGCTGGCCTGGCCGCCTACGGCATCGGTCGCGGCGTGCGCGCGGTGGTGATGGTGCGGCCCTCCCCGGAGTTCTTCCTGCTGATGTTCGCGCTGTTCAAGAACGGCGCGGTGCCGGTGCTGGTCGACCCCGGCATCGACAAGCGCGCGCTGAAGCAGTGCCTGGACGAGGCCCAGCCGGACGCCTTCATCGGCATCGGCCTGGCCCACGTAGCGCGGCTGGTGCTGCGCTGGTGCCCGTCCGCCACCCGGCTGGTCACGGTCGGCCGCCGCTGGGGCTGGGGTGGCACCACCTTGGACCAGCTCGAAGCACAGGGCGCGCGCCAACCGCAGCCGATGGCCGCCACCGATGGCGAGGATGTTGCCGCCATCCTGTTCACCAGCGGCTCCACAGGCGTGCCCAAGGGCGTGGTCTACCGCCACCGCCATTTCGTCGGCCAGGTGGACCTGCTGCGCTCGGCCTTCGGCATGGAGGCCGGCGGGGTCGACCTGCCCACCTTCCCGCCGTTCGCGTTGTTCGACCCGGCGCTGGGGCTGACCTCGGTCATTCCGGACATGGACCCGACCCGCCCGGCCAAGGCTGACCCCCGCAAGCTGCACGACGCCATCGCCCGCTTCGGCGTGACCCAGCTGTTCGGCTCGCCCGCGCTGATGCGGGTGCTGGCCGACCACGGCCAGCCGCTGCCCGGCGTGCGCCGGGTAACCTCGGCCGGCGCGCCGGTGCCGCCGGACGTGGTGGCCCGCATCCGCCGCCTGCTGCCCGACGATGCCCAGTTCTGGACCCCCTATGGCGCCACCGAATGCCTGCCGGTGGCGGTCATCGAAGGCCGCGAGCTGGAAAGCACCCGCCAGGCCACCGAAGCCGGCGCCGGTACCTGCGTGGGCCGCGTGGTGGCGCCCAACGAAGTGCGCATCATCGCCATCGACGACGCCCCGCTGCCGCAGTGGTCGCAGGCGCGCGAAGTCGCCCAGGGCGTGGTGGGTGAAATCACCGTGGCCGGCCCGACCGCCACCGACAGCTACTTCAACCGCCCGCAGGCCACCGCCGCCGCCAAGATCAGCGAAACGCGCGCCGACGGCAGCACCCGCGTGGTGCACCGCATGGGCGATGTCGGCTACTTCGATGCCGACGGACGCTTGTGGTTCTGCGGGCGCAAGACCCAGCGCCTGGAAACCGCGCACGGCCCGCTGTACACCGAGCAGGTGGAGCCGGTGTTCAACGCGCTGGACGGCGTCGCGCGCACCGCGCTGGTCGGCGTGGGCCACGCTGGCAGGCAGCTGCCGGTGCTCTGCTATGAACTGCAGCCGGGCACCGCCGATTCGCCGGCGCTGCAGAGGCGGCTGCGTGATGAAGCGGCCGCGCATGCCGGCACGCTGCGCATCGAACGCTTCCTGCTGCACCCCGGCTTCCCGGTCGACATCCGCCACAACGCCAAGATCGGCCGCGAGAAGCTCGCGGTCTGGGCCGCAACCCGAATGGAACAACCCGCATGAAGATCCTTGTCACCGGTGGTGGTGGTTTCCTCGGCCAGGCGCTGTGCCGTGGCCTGGTCGCGCGCGGCCATGAGGTGCTCAGTTTCAACCGCGGCGATTACCCGCCGCTGGCCGCGCTGGGCGTGGGCCAGATCCGCGGCGACCTCGCCGACGCCGACGCCGTGCGCCACGCGGTGGCCGGGGTGGATGCGGTGTTCCACAACGGCGCCAAGGCCGGCGCGTGGGGCAGCTACGAGAGCTACCACCTGGCCAACGTGGTCGGCACCGACAACGTCATCGCCGCCTGCCGCACCCACGGCGTGCGCACGCTGGTGTACACCTCCACGCCCAGCGTCACCCACCGCGCCACCCACCCGGTGGAAGGGCTGGGTGCCGATGAAGTGCCGTATGGCGAGAACTTCCAGGCCCCGTACGCGGCCACCAAGACCCTCGCCGAGCAGCACGTGCTGGCCGCCAACGACGCCACCCTGGCCACCGTCGCACTGCGCCCGCGCCTGATCTGGGGCCCGGGCGACCAGCAGCTGGTGCCGCGCCTGGCCGAACGCGCGCGCGCCGGCCGCCTGCGCTTCGTCGGCGATGGCACCAACCTGGTCGATACCACCTACATCGACAACGCCGCGCTGGCCCACTTCCTGGCCTTCGAACACCTGGCCCCGGGCGCGGCGTGCGCCGGCAAGGCCTACTTCATTTCCAACGGCGAACCGCTGCCGATGCGCGAGCTGCTCAACAAGCTGATGGCCGCCGTCGGCGCGCCGCCGGTGGAGAAGTCGATCAGCTTCAAGACCGCCTACCGCATCGGCGCGGTGGCCGAACGGCTGTGGCCGCTGCTGCGCCTGCGCGGCGAACCGCCGATGACCCGCTTCCTCGCCGAGCAGCTGTGCACGCCGCACTGGTACAGCATGGAACCGGCGCGGCGCGACTTCGGCTATGTACCGCAGGTCAGCATTGACGAAGGACTCACGAGGCTGAAGGCTTCATCGCGCGGCGAGGAATCCATCACTTCCTGAACACCGGGGGTTGGTGAAGATGGCAGCACGCCAATCCGGCACGCACGACGCGAGGATCGACATGCTGCACTACGCCGTAATCTTTTTTGTCATCGCCATCATTGCGGCGGTGCTCGGCTTCTCCGGCATCGCCGGCGCTGCCAGCAACATTGCCTGGATCCTGTTTGTGGTGTTCCTGATCCTGGCGATCATTTCGATGTTCCGTAAGCGAGGGTAGTAGCGCAGGATCCTGCGCGCCCCCCTCTCTCCGGGCAATCAGGATCCAGCGCAGTCTCCGACCGCCGGGCGCGCGCCAGAGCGCCGGGCCGGGGGTGGATGGGGGCCCGGGAGAGCCACC